>NZ_PEAZ01000127.1:0-983 GCF_002734245.1 Sphingobacterium sp. 1.A.4 | reverse complement strand
TGTTCAAAGGATTATTTTGACATTTCTGTCCAATCGGGACAGAAAGAGGTTTTTAAGGGTCGTTTCAGTAACGACGAAGCGGGTTTTGTGGAGGCCCTGGGCCACATGCACGGCAGCCATATAGCGATGGAGGCCACCGGTCCCTATTACTTCCGGCTGGCAAAGTTCCTCTGGGAGAGGGATGAACGGGTCTCGGTCATCAACCCCCTTGTCATCAGGCGTTTTTCCCAGATGACCCTGGCCAGGACCAAGACCGACAGGAAGGATGCCCAGCTCATCGCCAAGTTCACCAGCATGACGGAACCTGCCCAATGGAGGCTGCCGGAGGAACATGTGCTGAGGATCAGGAACCTGGAAGGCTATATCAAGGGACAGAAGGAATGCAGGACCATGCTAACGAACAGGCTCCATGCATATGAACATGCGGGAACACTGGAACCCACGCTCAGGAAGACCATAGAGGAAGGGATCAAACGTTATGATCAGGACATCAATGAACATGAAAGGCAGGTCCAGCAGATCATCATGGAGAATTACGGGGAACTCAATGAAAACCTGCGGAGCATCCCGGGCATCGGCCCGCGCAGCGCAGCACTGCTTATCATCCTGACGGACGGTTTCAGTCGGTTCGAGGGGTACAGGCAGCTGATATCCTATTTCGGACTGGCGCCCAGGATATTCGARTCCGGCAGCAGTGTAAGGGGAAAGGGACATATCTGCAAGATGGGGATGGGCCAGGTCAGAAAGGTGCTGTACATGGCGGCAATATCCGCCATCAGGAGCAACACCGCCTGCAGCGGGCTTTATGGGAGGTTGATGGAAAAGGGAAAACCCTACAAGGTCGCAATCATAGCAGTGGTGAACAAACTGATCAAACAGGCATTCGCCATCGCAAAATCTGGAAAGGGCTACATCGCAAAAGCGGCCTAATCAGAATATTATTTGGAGAAAATTTAATTTATTATTTGGATATATACACAGTT
>NZ_PEAZ01000126.1:0-1020 GCF_002734245.1 Sphingobacterium sp. 1.A.4 | reverse complement strand
TCTAAAAAGGTCTCTTAAAAGAGAACCCCGTCATTAAAAAATGGCGGGGTTTTTCTGTTTTTTGTCCTCAAGATTTTGTATCTTAAGGTGCAACCAAAAAACAATATGGCAAACATACAATTCAAAGCGCTTCCATCCAATAGTCCTAGTCTTTTTCCTGAGAATATTTTAGACCGTATCCCCTTGCACCATCCTGTTCGGTTGGTGAGCCAGGTTGTTGACCAGTTGGATCTGGAACATATCATCCGTCAGTATAAAGGAGGGGGAACGACCAGTTTCCATCCCAGGATGCTCATTAAGGTACTGTTCTACGCGTATCTGAGCAATATCTATTCTTGCCGCAAGATCGAGCGCGCCCTGCACGAGAACATCCATTTCATGTGGCTTTCGGGCAACAGTACACCGGATTACCGTACGATCAATTATTTCAGGGGAAAGCGTCTTAAGGRACAGATACAGGAGCTGTTTGCCAGTATCGTTCGGATGCTGCATGATATGGAGTATGTCAGCCTGAAAGTCCAGTATGTAGATGGTACCAAGATCGAATCGGCCGCCGGTCGTTATACCTTCGTTTGGAAGAAATCGATTGAGAAGAACAAGATAAAGCTGGAGGCGAACATCGCTTCGGTCCTTTCGGATATCGATGCACAGATCAGCCAGGACCAATCTTCATTAGGGGATCAGCAGGTCGGCAGGGCCATCGATAGTGCCCAGCTGAGGGAAAAGATCAAATCGATCAATGCCAGGCTCAAAGGAGTGGATAGATCTACCGATAGGCAGCTGAGGAAGCTTGAAGACGACTATCTGCCCCGACTAGAGAAATATGAGGAGCAACTGGAAGTACTGGGAGATCGCAATAGTTATAGCAAGACCGATACCGATGCCGTGTTTATGCGGATGAAAGAGGACCACATGAAAAATGGCCAGCTTAAACCGGCCTACAATACCCAGATCAGCACCGAAGAGCAGTTCATCACCCATTATAGCATCCATCAAACGGCCGCAGATACCACAACCCTG
>NZ_PEAZ01000125.1:0-1032 GCF_002734245.1 Sphingobacterium sp. 1.A.4 | reverse complement strand
TTTTACCCGTAACTTTCGCGAAGCCCTGGACTATCTGCTCTCCCATGGTGTGGACACCGTTGCGATGGAGGCCACGGGTTCCTATTGGTTCATCCTTTACGATATCCTCCACGCCGGAGGGCTTGACGTCTGGCTGGTCGACGGTCGCCAGACCAAACAGGTCCCCGGACGGAAGACCGATGTAAAGGACTGCCAATGGATCCAGCAGCTGCACAGCTATGGACTGCTGAACCGCTGCTTTGTGGCCGAAGGGGACCAAAAGGAGATCCGCAGCTACCTGAGGCTGAGGGAGGATCTGCTGCGGAACGCCGCCATGCATGTCAACCACATGCAGAAGGCCCTGGTGGAAATGAACATCAGGCTTCCCGAGGTACTGAGCCAGATCCATGGAGCAAGCGGTATGGCCGTCATCGGTGCAATACTGTCGGGCGAGCGCGATCCTGGTGTCCTGCTGTCCCTGTGCCATACCAGGCTGCGCAGGACCAAGTCCCAGGAGATCCTTGCCGCCCTGGAGGGTTTCTATACGGAAAGGGGTGTGTTCGCCCTAAGGATCGCCCATGAGGCCTATCTGTTCTACATGAAGCAGATTGCCGAATGTGACCATAAGCTGGAAGCCCTGCT
This sequence comes from Sphingobacterium sp. 1.A.4, assembly GCF_002734245.1. Classification (NCBI taxonomy): domain Bacteria; kingdom Pseudomonadati; phylum Bacteroidota; class Sphingobacteriia; order Sphingobacteriales; family Sphingobacteriaceae; genus Sphingobacterium; species Sphingobacterium sp. 1.A.4. Next base: position 411 of record NZ_PEAZ01000125.1, on the reverse strand, counting down.
GCAGAAGGGCGGCGATGGCGGCAAAGGGACCCAGTCAGGGCCCAGGAAACCGATACGGCACAACAGGCCGGACATCAGGGACCTTGGCGCCCATCTGCTGGACCTCTTCCAGGGCAGGGATGCCACCATATTGCCCGGGATCACGGACTATACCTGGATGCAGATCTACAGCGAGACGGGAAACGATCTGGAACGATGGGCCACGGAGAAGCATTTCACAAGTTGGCTGGGGCTATCTCCGGGGCAGAACAGCTCRGGCACAAGTAGCAGAAGGGTCAAGCGGAAGGGGAAACCGCTGACCGGACAGATATTCCGKGTCATTGCACAGGGACTCCTACAGAGCAAGAAAATAGCGATCGGGGAATTCGGACGAMGGCTTCGGGCCAGAAAAGGGCCTATGATCGCCATCAA
>NZ_PEAZ01000124.1:0-1053 GCF_002734245.1 Sphingobacterium sp. 1.A.4 | reverse complement strand
TCGCAATGATTGTTATGATTAAACCAACTATTTTTTTACTTTTTTCCTTCAATAGTTTTCCTATCCAAAAAGTTATTTCCAAAAAATTTTTAGAGCTTGATGGCTCAAAATTTTTCAGAATAACTTTTTAGCCCACTTGGCCGATATTTCTTTTTCCCGGGTCTGGTCTTTTCTAGATCTGCGCCTTATTCCTGTCCATATATTTTGACCTATCCCTGATGACTGCGGCAATCCTGAGCGCCAGTTTGTTCTTTATTGCATTCAGTATGCTCATACTGTGCTTGCCCTCTTCCTTTTTCCTGATGAAATATTCCCGGAACTCCCGATTATTGTTCTTTACCGACATGGCACCCATGTGCAGCAGCCGTTTGAGCTCCTTGTTGGCCATCCTGTGCACCCTTGTCCTTCCCCTGATGCTGCTCCCGCTGGTATGCTCAAAGGGGACAACCCCCGCATAACATGCAAGCTGTTTACCCGTTGGTCTAGCTGCAAAGTTCGCCGTGCAGGAGATCAGATAGGTGGCCGTGACCTTCCCTATACCAGGTATGCTCATCAATAGGTCATAGTTCTCCCTGAACGCGCGGCTGGAGTTGATGAGCTTCCTGATCTGCTGCTCGATGCTGAGGATGGATTGRGCGATCCCATCAATGGCCGCCCGCAGGGACTTTTCCATTATTTTCATGGAGAGCCCGTCATGTCCGCATTCCAGTTCCTTCATGGTCACCGATATGCTACCCCTCTGCTTGAGCAGCTTGGTCCGGGCAGCTATGAGGTCCTTCAGCAGCAGTAGCTCCCTGTCCAGAGGGGCGCTTGCCCTGAGGGCATCGGCCTCCTTGAAGGCATAGTTCGCTAACCTGATGCTGTCTATCTTATCGTTCTTCCCCCTGGCTATGCCAAAGCTCCATTTGATGTGCGCCGCATTGCCTATGTGCAGGGGAAGCTGTTGCTGGCTGCAGAAGGACCAGATCAGGCGGTGGTAGATACCCGTATTCTCCATCACGACAAGCGAGTTGCCGTCCATGGTTACACCGTTTGCGGTGAGCCAACGATGGA
>NZ_PEAZ01000123.1:0-1168 GCF_002734245.1 Sphingobacterium sp. 1.A.4 | reverse complement strand
TTGCTACAGTACTGCGAACCCCGATCGGAGTGGTGTATCAGACCCTTTCCCGGATACTGCCTCTGCCGCAGTGCCATCTGCAGGGCATCGATACATCCCTGTGCCGAGAGGTCGCCCCTGAACGCCCAGCCCACTATCTTCCTGGAATAGGCATCGGTGATCAGGCTCAGATATCCCCAGCGCCTGTTGAGCTGTACATAGGTGATGTCGCTTACCCAGACCTGCTCGGGACGCTCGACCGCAAGTCCCTTTATCAGGTTCCCGTACTTCTTCATCCAGTGCCGCGAATCGGTGGTGACCGCCTTCCTCTTCCTGGTCCTGATCTGTAGGGAATGCTCCCTCATCAGGGCGAAGAGATAGTCGCGGCCGATCCTGATCCCATGTTCCTGCAGGGGGCCGGAGAGCATATGGAGCAGCTTCCGGGTACCGATCCTCCTCTGTTCGCTGCGTATCCGCAGCACGTGCTGCAGGATGACCTCGTCCTTCAGACCGACATCCTGCACCCGCCACTGGCGGTCATAGTACGCATGCCTTGTTCTGCCAAACAGTCCGCAGATCAAACGGATCCCCATTGCTGGGGATTCCTGTTTGATCTTTACGACCGCTTGGCACCAGACTTTTTTCTGATGTCGATCTTGAGCTGTTCCTCGGCAATGTCGATCATGGTATCCAATGCCCTGATCTTCAGGTTTGCATACTCCAGGGCCTTCTTCAGGGCCAGGATCTCTGCCTCTTTGGGGTCTACGGGTTTTTTGTTGGCCATATCATCGGGTTTTGGGGAACTAAGTTCGGTATTTTCCCCCTTATATTCCCTGACCCATCTGGAGACCGTACCGCAGGAGATATCAAAGGTGTTCCCTGCCCGGTAGGCGCTCATCCCGTCCTGGACCGCCCTGATCACTGAACGCTTCAGCTCGGTGGTATACCGCTTTGGCCCAATGGGCTGTCGCCCGAACTTCTTCATCCAGCGGATAAGGCTCAGTTCGGACACGCCGTACTGTTCCATCAGGTCCCGGCGAGGGACCCCAAGTTCGATCTGATCCAGCATGTGGAGGATCAGACGCTTGTCGAATGGCTGCTTCTTACTGGTCCGCTCCGCGAACTCAAACTCTCTTTCTATTGTTTCCATACACTTTGTTTTTGTGTATAGCTTTTTTAGGATTGGACA
>NZ_PEAZ01000122.1:0-1245 GCF_002734245.1 Sphingobacterium sp. 1.A.4 | reverse complement strand
TGTAACCCTCCCGAAAATTCGGACTGTCTGAAACGCGAAAATTCGTAACTTAGAACAGTACAATGAAAAAGACAAGAATCAGCGAGAGCCAGATTGTTTCTGCGATCAAGCAACATGAATCGGGTAAAAGCACTTCGGACATCTGCAGGGAGTTGGGTGTCCACCAAGCAACCTTTTACACTTGGAAGAAGAAGTATTCCGGGATGGACAGCCAAGAGCTGCGCCGTATGAAGGAACTGGAGGAAGAGAACCGCCGTCTCAAGCAGATGTATGCGGACCTCGCCCTGGACCACAAGATCCTCAAGGACGTACTATCAAAAAAGTTCTAAGGCCCTGCCAGCGCAAGGATATGGCTGCTTATGTTATTTCTATGCACCAGATCAGCATCAGCAGGGCCTGCAAGGTTGTCAACCTGCCGAAGTCGATGTATTATTACAGGAACAGGAAGGACGACAGCGAAACGATAGCGAAGCTCCGAGAGCTGGCCGATCGGTATCCAACCGAAGGACAGGACCTTTACTATTCACGTATCCGACATGAGGGACTGAAGTGGAACTACAAACGAATCCGCAGGGTGTATCAACTCTTGGGGATGAACCGTCGCAGAAAGACCAGGAGACGACTTCCAGCCCGGGTAAAGCAACCGTTATCGATTCCAGAAAGGCCGCTTAAAACATGGTCTCTGGACTTTATGAGCGACGTACTGACCAATAAGCGCAAGTTCAGGACCCTGAACATCATTGATGACTTTAACAGGCGGGCCATCGCTATTGAAGTTGCGCACAGTATGCCAGCAAACAACGTAACCTATCTATTGGATCGCATCATAAAAGAGCAGGGAAAACCTTCACGTTTCCGTACGGATAACGGCCCTGAATTTATCAGTAGGGAATTTCGAGATTGGTGTGCTGGCAAAGAAATAGAGATACAGTACATTCAACCAGGCAGGCCGATGCAAAACGGTTACATTGAACGTTTCAACCGCACATTTCGGGAAAGTATCCTGGATGCCTACCTCTTTGAAGATACACAGCAAGTACAGATACTTGCAGAAGAATGGATTCAGGATTACAACTACAAAAGACCACATGAGTCATTGGGAGGAAAGACACCAATGGAATACGATGCCCTGCCGGCGGCATGTTATCAATAGGTCAACTTTAAAAAAGATTGACCTATTGATAACAACTATTTTTAAATTTGAAAACTCGCCTGGATGCCAGTCCGAAAATAGGGAGGGTTACA
>NZ_PEAZ01000121.1:0-1307 GCF_002734245.1 Sphingobacterium sp. 1.A.4 | reverse complement strand
GGATCATACCGAAAGTTTGGGGGGTAAAGATTTTTAAGCATATAATTTCATCACTCTGTACAGGAAGAATGTTGTGTCCCTTACGCCACGAAAGACACTCCTAAAAGCTTTGAGTTTTGCATTGAAAGATTCTGCCGAGGCATTGGTGCTTCTGTTATCGAAGTAGTGTAGTATATATTGGTGATGTGCTGCAATGGATCTTGCCACGCTCTCAAAGGAAGCAATGCCCGCATTCTCAACCTGATTGTGCCACAGACCTAGCTTTGTAAAAGCTATCTTTTTGTCCCTGCATTTGTTGAATATGTCACCCAGGGCAATTCCAAGATCATAAGCCTGTTTTAGCTTGGGAAACCGCAGGAACAACAGTTCAGCTCGGTTTTTCTGGCTTTCCGACCATCTGCTTGGATGTTTGAACAGCAGGTGTCTCGACCTGGCCAATAGCTGTTTGAGCGTATCACCATTGGGCAACAATTCGGGTTCATATGGGATCCCTCTCTTTCGCGACTCCATTATCTTCTTGCTTTCTGCATCCAGGACTTCCCAACGATATTTGATACGGAGTTCCTGTACTGCATCATAGGCCAGTTTTTGGACATGGAACCGATCGACCACACGTCTGGCATTCCTGAAACACCTTCGGATAGCCTTGGCCATGTTGGGGGCCATATCCATGGTCACCTCCTTTACCCTGTTCCGTGAGCGCAAGGGTATCCGATCAAGAACAGCCATGATATCCTCAGCCTTAGTGCCCTTAATAGTTGCCAGGATCGTTCCTTTACGCCCCTTTGCCGATTTACTGCTAACAATGGTATATAACTCACCATTGCTGAAGCTGGTCTCATCTATGCTCAGATGTTCCGAGATGTTTTCAGGAAACAATGTCCAGCTCTCGGCATGAGGTTTTTGGTCCCAATCATGGAAATCACTGAGGTGGTTCTTGTACTGATCCTGGAGTTGCTTGCCGTCCATTTGGAAGAATAATCCTACCAATTGGGTGCTTACAGGATGGTTATCCAAATATCTTCTTTAAAAAAAGCCCGAATTCCGTAGTCATTCGAGCACCCTCACGCACAAGGTTCCAATCTCTTGTAATGATCTGTCCGGTATCCAGGACCGTCCAGCGACGACGACGGATATGTAGCGTAACTTTCTGGCCTCGAATGGGAAAGTCCGAGATCTCGGTGGAAGGCATGAAGCCCTTTGACTCCAACCTGTTGTTCTCATAGCCTGTCGGAGCAATATTAAGTTCATCTAAATAAATATGGAGCTGATTGTCGACCTGATCGACTTCTATGATCTGAAAGTAT
>NZ_PEAZ01000120.1:0-1332 GCF_002734245.1 Sphingobacterium sp. 1.A.4 | reverse complement strand
TGTCATCCTGAGAATTAAAAATTTGAACTAAATTTATCGGAAGGTGATGACATTTAGTAACTTAGTTCATTGACCATTCTGCAGTTTGACCGGACTATCGTATAGTGCATCTTGCCTGTCCCTGAGCTTGGTTCCATAGATTGAGGCATTGGAGTTTGGTACATCTTTTAGATTGTCCGTATGGTAGCCTGCCGTGTATTTTTCCTCTATGGGCTTAATGGTTTCACATTTTAATTGATGTGCCATGAAAATCATTCACGATCATGCTGCGGGGATCGATATCGGTTCACGCAGAATCTTCATCTCCGTCCAGGGGCAGGAGGTCGTTTCCTTCGCCACTTTTACCCGTAACTTTCGCGAAGCCCTGGACTATCTGCTCTCCCATGGTGTGGACACCGTTGCGATGGAGGCCACGGGTTCCTATTGGTTCATCCTTTACGATATCCTCCACGCCGGAGGGCTTGACGTCTGGCTGGTCGACGGTCGCCAGACCAAACAGGTCCCCGGACGGAAGACCGATGTAAAGGACTGTCAATGGATCCAGCAGCTGCACAGCTATGGACTCCTGAACCGCTGCTTTGTGGCCGAAGGGGACCAAAAGGAGATCCGCAGCTACCTGAGGCTGAGGGAGGACCTGCTGCGGAACGCCGCCATGCATGTCAACCACATGCAGAAGGCCCTGGTGGAAATGAACATCAGGCTTCCCGAGGTACTGAGCCAGATCCATGGAGCAAGCGGTATGGCCGTCATCGGTGCAATACTGTCGGGCGAGCGCGATCCTGGTGTCCTGCTGTCCCTATGCCATACCAGGCTGCGCAGGACCAAGTCCCAGGAGATCCTTGCCGCCCTGGAGGGTTTCTATACGGAAAGGGGTGTGTTCGCCCTAAGGATCGCCCATGAGGCCTATCTGTTCTACATGAAGCAGATTGCCGAATGTGACCATAAGCTGGAAGCCCTGCTGCAGAAGGGCGGCGATGGCGGCAAAGGGTCCCAGTCAGGGCCCAGGAAACCGATCCGGCACAACAGGCCGGACATCAGGGACCTTGGCGCCCATCTGCTGGACCTCTTCCAGGGCAGGGATGCCACCATATTGCCCGGGATCACGGACTATACCTGGATGCAGATCTACAGCGAGACGGGAAACGATCTGGAACGATGGGCCACGGAGAAGCATTTCACAAGTTGGCTGGGGCTATCTCCGGGGCAGAACAGCTCGGGCACAAGTAGCAGAAGGGTCAAGCGGAAGGGGAAACCGCTGACCGGACAGATATTCCGGGTCATTGCACAGGGACTCCTACAGAGCAAGAAAATAGCGATCGGGGAATTCGGACG
>NZ_PEAZ01000119.1:0-1361 GCF_002734245.1 Sphingobacterium sp. 1.A.4 | reverse complement strand
CAGTAGCGTCCTAAACGATGGAAAAAATGGCGGTGGATTTATATAGCAGGGAATGCTATATTTATTTCGCTAAAAAAACCTCCATCGCCATGGTAAATATAAACGTATTTTCCCAGATTTTGGGTCTAATCGATCGAGACATTTTTGGCAGATTGGTTCAACAATACCAATCCGACAAGCATCATAAGGGCATCAACAGCTGGACACATTTTGTGAGCATGCTATTCTGCCATTTATCCTCTGCGGATTCGGTTCGGGACATTTCTAATGGACTCCGCAGCACTACTGGCAACATGAGCCATATGGGTATCTCCAGAACGCCGAGCAAGTCCAACCTTTCCTATATGAACGCTCATCGGGACCACGGTCTTTTCAGGGATCTGTATTATAAGCTTTTGGATCACCTATGGCAACATCATCCTCATAAAAGGACGGAATTGCGAAGATTACAACGTAAGGTGTTTTTGATGGATGCTACCATCATTCCATTGTGCTTAAGCGTATTTGACTGGGCCAAGTTCCGTAGTGCCAAGGGAGCGGTGAAGCTACACACCGTATTGGATTACGATGGCTGCATGCCGAGTTTCGTCCATATTACCGATGGCAAACAGCATGAATCCAAAATTGCTAAGTCGATGTCATTTCCCAAAGGTTGCGTGGTTGTTGTAGACCGGGGCTATGTGGATTATGCTTGGATGAACGTTTTGGACAGCACCGGCTGTTTCTTTGTTACCCGGGCGAAATCCAACATGAAATATACCCTAGTGAAAACGGTAAAGGGTGAAGAGCTTCGTGCTGGCGGGATCCTTGAAGATCAGCTTGTTGAGCTTGGCGGACTTGCCAATCAAAGGTATGCAGGAAAGAAGATGCGTTTGGTTCGCGTTTGGGACAGCACCAAAAACGTGGAATACGAGTTCATGACCAATAATTTCTCCTGGAAACCAGCCACCGTAGCAGCGCTCTATAAAGAACGTTGGGAGATTGAAACCTTCTTCAAGCACCTCAAACAACGGCTTAAGGTAACCAGTTTTGTGGGAACATCTGAAAATGCAGTGTACATTCAAATATGGACTGCACTTATCGGGATCCTGCTCTTTAAGTACATTCAGAAGAAAGCAAAGTACGACTGGAACCTCTCGAATCTGGTCAACTTTATCAGGCTGAACATATTCGTGAAAATTGATCTGTGGAAATGGGCGGATGATCCGTTCATTTCAGGAAAACCTCCCGATAAAAAAGGACAATATGTGCTCTTTTAGTAACACACATAGGATACCTTTCCAGTAATTAACCAAATTCTTCAATTGAACACAAATGGAGAAGGATTTTTTATGCCAAAAAATTTATTTAGGACAGTACTG
>NZ_PEAZ01000128.1:0-111078 GCF_002734245.1 Sphingobacterium sp. 1.A.4 | reverse complement strand
GTGTAAGGGGAAAGGGACATATCTGCAAGATGGGGATGGGCCAGGTCAGAAAGGTGCTGTACATGGCGGCAATATCCGCCATCAGGAGCAACACCGCCTGCAGCGGGCTTTATGGGAGGTTGATGGAAAAGGGAAAACCCTACAAGGTCGCAATCATAGCAGTGGTGAACAAACTGATCAAACAGGCATTCGCCATCGCAAAATCTGGAAAGGGCTACATCGCAAAAGCGGCCTAATCAGAATATTATTTGGAGAAAATTTAATTTATTATTTGGATATATACACAGTTCATTGCGAGGTACGAAGCAATCTTTGGACTAATCGAAAGATTGCTTCGTCGTGCCTCCTCGCAATGACGCAGAAAGTGCGTCCCGAACCTCCCCCATCTCCCCTTCCAATTAATTTTAAATTTTAAAACATTTACCTAACTTTGCGGCTACAATAAATTAATAAATCATTTCACCATGCCTTTGCAATTCAATACCGTAAAATTATTTGCTGGATCTGGAACCCAGGAGCTAGCGACAAAGATTTCAAAATCTTACGGAAAGCCACTAGGAGACATGACCTTGTCGAAATTCTCTGACGGCGAAATCCAACCTTTCTACAACGAATCCGTTCGTGGAAGTGATGTTTTCCTGATCCAATCGACCAATCAACCATCCGACAACCTGTTGGAATTATTGTTGATGATCGATGCAGCAAAACGTGCTTCAGCACATTACATTACGGTTGTTGTTCCTTATTTTGGATATGCCCGTCAAGACCGTAAGGACAAACCTCGTGTGGCCATTGGCGCAAAAATGATCGCAAACCTGATCACCGCTGCTGGAGCATCCCGTATCATGACCATGGACCTGCATGCTGCCCAGATTCAAGGCTTCTTTGATATCCCGGTAGATCACTTGGATGGTGCCATCATCTTCGTTCCTTACATCAAATCCTTGAACTTGGAGAACCTGATGATCGCTTCGCCAGATATGGGTGGTTCTTACCGTGCCCGTACCTTCGCGAAATTCTTCAATGCAGAGGTAGTCATCTGTGATAAACGCAGAARACGTGCAWACGAGATTGAATCGATGTCGATCATTGGTGATGTAACAGGTATGGATGTGGTATTGATCGATGATATCTGCGATACAGCAGGTACCCTATCGAAAGCTGCGGCATTGATCATGGAAAATGGTGCAAAATCTGTTCGTGCAGTATGTACACACGCTGTACTTTCCGGAAAAGCATACGAAACGATCGAGAACTCCGTATTAACGGAAATGATCGTTACAGATACCATTCAGTTGAATCCTGAAAAAGCAGCATTATGCAGTAAAATCAAAGTGCTTTCTACAGCGGATCTTTTCGCAAACGCCATCAAGAACGTAAATGAGCACGGCTCCATCTCGGATCTTTTTGACGTAAAGTAAAGCGAAGCTTTGCTTTACTTTAGTATTTAGTAGTAAGTATTTAGTATAAAGACCTATGTCGGCTAACCTATAGCCGACATTTTTTGTGATATACTTATCCGCCATAGATCAAAGTACTAAGCCGCCATAGATCTTCCTGCTAAGACGCCATAGGTCTAACTACTAAATACTCACTACTAAATACTGCTACTAATTTTGTTTTTCCAAAACAAAATTAGTAGCTTTGCGCCTCATTATTTAAATTTTATAACAATGAAATCAATTGCTATTAGCGGTTCTGCAAGACAGAACGTAGGGAAAAGAGAATCGAAAGAATTGCGTTACGAGGGTCAGATCCCTGCTGTTCTTTACGGAGGTAAAGAGCAAACACATTTTTCGGTTTCCGCAGCTGATTTGAAGCCAGTTCTATACACTCCAGAAGTGATCTTCGTAGAATTGGATATCGATGGTAAAAAAGCAAAAGCTATCGTTCAAGAAGCTCAATTCCACCCATTAACTGATTTAGTTACACATGTTGACTTCTTAGAACTTTTCGATGATAAAGAAGTTTCTGTAAACATTCCTATTACCTTGGTAGGTACTTCTCCAGGTGTTAAAATGGGGGGTAAATTGGTACAGAAATTACGTAAACTTCGCGTGAAAGCATTACCTAACAACCTTCCTCAAGAAATTGAGATCCCTATGGAAGGATTGGAAGTTGGTAAATCTTACCGTGTTGGTAAAGTAGATTTGAAAGACGCAAAAGTATTGAATAACAGCGACGATACTATCGTTTCAGTTGTTATGTCTCGTGCATTACGTCAAGCAGAGCAAGAAGCAGCTAAAGCAGCTAAAGGCGGTAAAAAATAAGTTTAGTAGTTAGTATTTAGTAGTTAGATGTATAACGGCTAGGTATTTTAAACTTAATAACTAATAAGAACTTAATATTTAGAAAATAGAAAAGGCATCGAAATTCGATGCCTTTTTCATTTTACAAACTGTTCAACTAAATAAAAAAATGTTAATGTAGAGTTTCAATTTTGGTATTGAGACCCGATTGTTAATGTAGAGACTCTTCTAATTTTATTGATTTTGGAAATAAAATATTGTTTTCGAGATGGATGTGTTTATGAAGATCCTGCTCGAACTCCCGCAGCATATCAAACGATACCCGGTAGGTGCTGCAAGCGTCATCTGGCACGGTATAGTTGTTGGTAAGCTCCTTGATGCGTTCAAAGCGGTCGCCTTCGGCCTCATGTTCGTGTACCATCATGCTGATCGGGTTCTTTACGGTTCCGAAGGTAGGGGTTTCCGGCTTTTCCTGATGGCTCTTGGATTCTTCCAATGCTTCAATGAACGGAAACAGGATGCGTTCTTCCTTTTCCAGATGATGACCCAAATCCAAGGCACATTCCTCGAACAATCGGTTCACTTCGATCAGCTCGGGATGACGCTCACCATGTACGCGAGCGACCTTGTTCAGGTAGGCCAACAGTACAGGCGTTTTCTCCCGCACATAGCGATGGTGGGTCTTCACGATATAGGAAACCAATAGATCGGATGGCCAGGCACTGAAATCGATGTTCTCGCCGCCTTTCGCGTTCAGCACATCCTCCAGCTCGGTAACCAAGGGGTCCAAGGCTACGCCTTTCTTAGCCGCTGCATCTTCCACCGAACGTTGTCCGCCACAGCAGAAATCCAACCCATATTTTGAAAAAACCGCTGCTGTCCTAAAATCCTGCGCAACGATATCACCCATTTTGTTTTTTGCTAATGCTTCCATGTTTTTTCATTTTTTCCCCTCTTATTTGAATTTAAGAGGTTCTTTTTTTATATAAGAGCTTCGTTATAGCGATTTATTCGGCAATGATCTTCCCTTTCATGATGCCCGCATGACCTGGGAAAGTACAGATATAATCGTAGGTTCCAGGTTCCAAGGTGAATTCGATCTTCGATTCCTCACCACCTCCGATCAATTTGGTATGCGCTATGATATCCGCCGATTCAGGGATGTACTCTTTATCCTTTGCTTTCAGTGCTGCCTCGGTAAAGGCCGTGATATCCGTTCCTGCTTTTAAGACCACCAGGTTGTGGCCCATCACTTCTTTGGCCATCTTGCCCACATGCTTTAGGGTAAGGCTTACAGGCTCTCCAGCCTTCACTTTGATCTCGTGGATATTGTATTTCATTTGGTCATCACTCTCCACAACCACCTCATTGGAAACCGCTGCCGTGGAGCTTGGCTCTGCAACAGGGGTACTCGTCGTTGTCGCTGATGTTTCGTGATTACTGTGATCCACTGCTGGTTTTTCTTTTTGTTCGCCCGAACCACAAGAGGCAATAAATAGACCTGCGATTGCGAGTCCAGTGAAACTAAATAACTTTTTCATAAGATGTCATTTCTATTTAAGACAAATTTGTCGTTTATGTGGAGATTAAAAAGTGATGCTTGCTACTTTTTAAAATGATCCTAAGCTGATTGGCAAAAAATGGGCTATGGGAAATTGTGTGTAATTCCCTATTTTTGCTGCCATGAACTATTTGATCGTCGGATTAGGAAACATAGGCAGGGAATATGCCGATACCAGGCACAATGTAGGTTTTATGGTGGCAGATGAGCTGGCCAATCAGGCTGGGGTTACCTGGTCTACCTTAAAGCATGCCTATTATACCGATTTCAAGCAGCGTGGGCATCAGGTGTATGTGATCAAACCGACCACCTACATGAACCTCAGCGGAAAAGCGGTGAACTATTGGATGAAAGAGCTGAAGGTTCCGGTGGAGAACGTATTGGTGATCGTGGATGACCTGGCGATTCCCTTTGGATCTTTGCGCATTAAACCCAAAGGTTCGGCAGCAGGACATAACGGACTACGCTCGATCGAAGCTACCTTGGGCACGCAGGCCTACCCGCGCTTGCGGTTTGGGATTTCGGATAATTTCCAGAAAGGCCGTCAGGTGGATTATGTATTAGGACCTTTCGATCCGGATGAGCAGAAGGATCTGCCAGCACATATCGAACACGCCGTGAAGATGGTGCATAGCTTCGTAAAAATTGGTATTGAACTCACGATGACGAATTTAAATACGAAATAACGAACAAAAATTCTTCTATTCTTGCCGATCATGGCATTTTATACTAAAAATCATAAGGAAATCCATAAAAGATTTTCTTTTTTCATTGGAAAATTCCAAAATTTTTAGTAATTTTTGGAAAAAAGAGAAGGAGAAAACCAATGAGGAAGATTAGCCCCTATATTTCGATACCTGTAGTGATCTTTTTAGTGATATTGGGATCAACAGAAGCTTTTCAGCTGCTGAGTGAGCGGTCTGATTGGGATGTTTTTCTAGGGGTATTGCTGGTGATCCTTCTGATTGCGGTCGTTTATAATTTTTTCAAATATATCTTTAACAAACCAATTGAATGAAAAGAAACATGATTGCTTTGGGCGCGACGCTGTTCGTTGCCCTGATCGTATGGATTAGTTGTACGGAACGTATTGATGCCGGTTATGAAGGCATTAAGGTGAAACTTTACGGCTCGGATAAAGGGGTTCAGGATGTGAGCCTGGTAACGGGTCGGGTATGGTATAATCCGATCACGGAATCCATCTATGAATTTCCGACCTATGTTCAGACTGTGAATTATGAGAATTTTACGGTGAATGCGAAAGATGGATCTGTTTTTACGGTTGATCCTACCTTATCTCTACGCGTGTCGAATGGCAGTACACCGAAGATCTTTATCAAATATAGGAAACAGATCGATGAGATCTTGGGGAATACCTTGGTGAACCATATCAAGGATGTTTACCGCATTGAATTCAATAAGTATTCTACGGATTCTATTATTAGCAACAGGGAGAAATTTGAAGCGGGTGTTCAGGCGAAGATGATTGCTTTCCTGGAGCAGGAAGGATTTATTTTGGAGCAGTTGACCAGCGGTATCCAGTATCCGGAGGCGATTACGCAGGCGATCAATGCGAAGAATGCAGCGATCCAGAAGGCTCAACAAGCGGAGAATGAGCTGAAGGTAGTGGAAGCTGATGCGAAGAAGATGATCGTGCAGGCAGAGGCGGAAGCAAAGGCCAATGAACTGAGACAGACGACCCTATCGCCTTTGATTATTCAGCAACAATTTATAGAGAAATGGGATGGCTCTACGCCATTGTATGGAAATAGCCCGGTGATTTTTAAGGAGTTGAAGTAGAGGTATTGGCATGGCGAGAGAAATCCTACGTCATTGCGAGGAACGAAGCAATCTTCCCTCATGTCATGCTGAGCGGAGTCGAAGCATCTGTTCGTAGGTAACCGTACAGATCCTTCGCCTGCGCTCAGGATGACAAAGACGAGGCTCAGGATGATAAAAAAACGAAGCACAGGATGACAAAGGCCAAAGATTGCTTCGTCGTACCTCCTCGCAATGACGTAGGGCCTCTTAATGTCGCGGAGGTCGCAATGACGCAGAACCTCCTCCCCATGACGATAAAAAACCTACTTGGTCATTACCGAAACAGCGCCTTCCGAAGCCTTGTCTCCAAACATATGTTTCGCTGTCTCATCCGGGATATAAGCAACCTCCTTAATATCCTTAACATCCAACCTTGACAGCTTCCCAGCTTTCACTTCCTTACCATCTAAATAATACACCGCTTTTTCAGGAAGATTATTCAGGAACTCAGTATAATCCCCCTCCTTTATCAATCGTCTATTGATTCGGATAGGATCCGCATCCCCAGGAAACTTTCTATAACCCATAACAACAACTTCCTTCAACTTACCTTTAAGCGATGGAATAGAATCCTTAGCCCCTTTTCCAAGTGCATTATATGCAAACTTTGTTGTAATCAAAATTACACCATCTTTCCCTCTATCACCATATAAAGCGGTAGATGCTTTATCCTTATATACGGTAATAGACTCAATATTATCCGTTTCAATCCCCTCCCAACTACTTACCGGGCTACCATCGACTACGATTAAAGGCTCTCCCACGGACCCTACTTTACTTCCATCGATCCCAAACTTTGTCCTACCATCCTGATTTCTGAAAAACAACTTTGAAACTTCCCCAGTGGTACCAACCCCATTAATATTCAACTTTTTCACCTCTGGATCCCCTTGTTTATTTTCTCCTGAATTACTCCCTATGGAAACAGAAAAGGTCTTTGTATGTCGGCCCTTCAATGCATCAAAAGTACTGTTTTCTACCTCTCCTCCCTTAAGGGTAATATAAACTTTCCCCTTATCGGTCTTAGTAGTTCCATCCGTTGGATTATAGATCTCCACAGCTAAAATATTCTTTGGATCAATTTTTTCCAACTCCGCCTCCTCGTTAACCTCTTTTCCATTGACAAAGAACTGCGGACGATCCTCTTTATCCTTATAATTCAATTTAAAATTGTCGGGTTTTACAATCACCATCCGCTTATTGGAACCATCCACATCACTCACATAAGAGGCTTTTCCAGAAACAACCATGTTAACAGAAGGATCGTATGCAATTTTCTTAAGCTGAACAGTATCCCTTTTCACTTCCTTCACCGTATCCTTCGCCCCAATCTTCGGCAAATTCACCACTACCTCATCCAGCATCTTCCCCACATCTGCCTGTTTCAGGTTGTCCACAACAACCTCGATTTTACCTTCTGCCTGGCTTACCGAAAAGGTAATCCCGGCCACGATCAACATCGGGAGCATAAAAGCATATTTGCTCAGCTCCAATTTAGATGACCTTTTTTTGTTCATCATCATAATGCGCTTTTTTAGTGTGTTAAAATTAAACTGATTACTGATGCCGACCCGAGCACCCTGCTTGGTGACATTCAGCAATGAATACTGATAAGTCTGTCGATCCACCCCTTTATCCAGCACCTGTTGATCGGTCAGGAATTCTAGATTCTGACGCACGGCTCTGCGCATGAGCCATACGAAAGGATTGTACCAACAGCTTATCAATACAAACTCAAACAATAATACATCTACACTGTGTTGGCCTTTCACGTGGATGTATTCGTGCTTAAATATGTCGTTCAGCTCCAGCTCTTCATGCTGTTGCTGATGTAAATAGATCTTGTTGAAAAATGAAAATGGTGTAATAGGAAATACCACATTCCTGAACAGGTAATCGCGCCATTGGGCAGGCTTCGAATGCCAATGTATCCGAAATAGGCTCAGCAATTGGAAGATCAGCTTCAGGGCAAAAACAGCGGCTCCTAATAACAAAAGTCCCGCTAGCAGGTCCGAGAGCACCAAA
This sequence comes from Sphingobacterium sp. 1.A.4, assembly GCF_002734245.1. Taxonomy (NCBI): domain Bacteria; kingdom Pseudomonadati; phylum Bacteroidota; class Sphingobacteriia; order Sphingobacteriales; family Sphingobacteriaceae; genus Sphingobacterium; species Sphingobacterium sp. 1.A.4. The sequence goes on along the minus strand of NZ_PEAZ01000128.1, from coordinate 103,422 downwards.
CTGCTCTGGGTTTCCTCCAGGTCAAAAGGCAGATAAGCCAGCACCTCCCCTTTTGGAAGATCTATCTTTTCTGCAAACCATGCCCTGATGTTCAGAAAGGGATATACAAAGGCATATACTGCGCCCAAAACAAAATAAACCCTGTTGAGGGAATAGAATGTCAATCCTTTCAACAGAAAATGATAGCCCAGGAATAACAGACTCAGCAATAGGTTTACTTGAAGGATATAGGTTAGTAGACTTTCCATGGTTAGTCGCTTTTATGGTACAGGATGTTTTGCTATTCTTCTTCGGAAGGATTACTTGCTTTTATTGTTCTGGATCATATCCATGATTTCCTTCAGTTCATTTGGACTCAATTTCTCTTCTTTCACGAAAAAGGAAACCATCTCCTTATAGGAATTCTTAAAATAATCGCCCACGAAGGAGTTCATGAATTTTCCTTTATACTCTTCTGAGCTGATGAGTGGCTCATAACGTTTGGCATTGGCATATTTCACAGGTTTTACATAGCCTTTTCGCTCCAGGTTCCGGATGGTGGATGCCAAAGTGGTATAAGGCATTTCCGAACCCTTCATATTCTCCAAAATCTCCCGAATAAAGCCGCCATTCAATTGCCAGATGGACAGCATCGCCTCTTCTTCTTGTATCGTTAATTTTTCCATTTTCCTTATTATTTCCCCTAATTTACGAATAATTCGTAGTTCTCCAAGATATTTAACATTTTTTTAATATTTGGTTCAACAGCTAAGTAACTGAGGGTTAGCGAGACAACCATCAAAAGCGCTATTAAAAACAGCCTTAAATACAGCAAAAAAGGCTAAAATAAGGTTTTCCGAACTTTCTGGAAATTTGTCTTAAAATGACGATTATATGTTATTATTATTCAATTTTAACCTCAGAAAATAGAAATCAATTTTATACATTTGTAAGTAAACGTTATATGTTATAATACCATTAATACTAGAAATTTTATTATGTCTGAAACTGCATCTATTAACTTGAATGGATCTACCTTCGAGATGCCTGTCATCACAGGGACAGAGAATGAGAAAGCCCTAGATATTTCGAAACTTAGAGACCAATCAGGATATATTACTTTGGATCCCGGATTCAAGAACACGGGTTCTACAAAAAGTGCTATTACATTCCTAGACGGTGAAAAGGGTATCCTACAATACAGAGGATATGCTATTGAAGATTTAGCTGAAAAATCCACTTTCCTTGAAGTTGCTTATTTATTGATCTACGGAGATCTTCCTTCGAAGGACGTACTGGAGAAATTCCGTGCGGATATTCGTGCGCAGATGATGATCCATGAGGATATGAAGAACTTCTTTACAGGATTTCCTTCCAAATCACACCCGATGGGTCAATTGTCCTGTTTAGTAGGTGTATTGTCTTCTTTCTATCCGGAGTCCTTGAACCCGAACCAAACAGAAGAAGAAGAAAACAAAACCATCATCAATCTATTGGCGAAAATGCCTACGATTGTTTCTTGGATCCAGAAGAAATCATTGGGACATCCGGTAGTTTATCCGAAGAACAACTTCGGTTATATCGAGAACTTCTTGAACATGATCTTCGGAGAGGTGAACCAAGAGAAGACTTTCGATCCGTTAATCATTGATGCGATGCATAAATTATTGATCCTTCATGCAGATCATGAGCAGAACTGTTCGACCTCTACGGTAAGAATGGTAGGATCATCCAATGCGAATATGTACGCTTCGATTTCAGCAGGTATCAATGCGCTTTGGGGACCACTTCATGGTGGAGCGAACCAAGCGGTAATTGAAATGTTGGAAGCGATCAAAGCTGATGGTGGCGATGCAGACAAATATTTGGCAAAAGCAAAAGATAAGAACGATCCTTTCCGTTTGATGGGATTCGGACACCGTGTATATAAGAACTTTGACCCTCGTGCGAAGATCATTAAGAAAGCTTGTGACGATGTGTTGGAGAAATTAGGGGTTAATGATCCGGTATTGGATATCGCGAAACGTTTGGAAGAAGCAGCATTGAACGATCAGTATTTCATCGATCGTAAGTTGTATCCGAATGTGGATTTCTATTCGGGAATTATTTACCGTGCATTAGGATTTAACTCGGATATGTTTACGGTATTGTTCGCTCTTGGTCGTTTACCAGGATGGATCGCACAATGGAAAGAAATGAGGGATAATAAAGAACCAATCGGAAGACCTAGACAGGTTTATATCGGTGAGACTTTACGTCCTTATGTGCCTATCTCTGAGAGGTAGTTAATATTGAGGTCTCGCGCGGATAGCTAACAAACGCGTCAATGACTGTACCGTCATTGCGAGATTTTACCGTCATTGCGAGATTTTACCGTCATTGCGAGGAACGAAGCAATCTTCAAACTAATCGAAAGATTGCTTCGTTCCTCGCAATGACGCTTTTTTTTGACCTCCTCGCTAACCCACTCCCCGCTAAGCTAACCCACTCCCTCTAACTCACATAAAAAAAGCCTCCCAATTCTTGGAAGGCTAAAAAAAATAAAAAAAATATCTTATCGAATACGAATCTTATCTAACCGTAAACCGTTTCACTACCGATTCCGTTCCGGAACTAACCCTTACAAAATAAAACCCTTCGGATAATTTCTGGTTCACATCAAAACTCAAACTCTGCTGTCCAGCTTCTAAGCTCGAATTATGCAGGTTCAACACTTCATTTCCCAAGGCATCCATAATCTTAATCACTACCGTATTGCTCTTGTTCAATTTGAAGTTCACTGTAACCTCTCCAGCAATAGGATTGTACAATACTTTTACATCATTGATTAATTTATCTGACTGTTCAGCCAATAAATTCACTTTTGCGACGTTTCTACTTTTAGATGCCACCATAGCGACCTTATTTGACCTTGTTCCAGCCGTATCAACGGAAGAATGAGAGGCATGCGCATAGCTGAACATGGCCCCTAAAAGGACTATGTTTAATAGTGCATAGCGTGATATTTTCCTCAATTCTAATTTCATCGTTGGTACTTAGATTTCTTTTCTGTGACTTGGTTTAACCAAAAGTAATCATTTAATCCTTAAAACCTAATACAAAAGTAGAGATTTTCGATTTTTTGACGGGAAAAAATAAATCCTTTAACAATTTTTAACAGGAAATTACGTTGTGCCATAAAAAGTTGTAATTTCGTGCCGTTTTTATATTCTAAAACATTAACAATTAAGTATGTCCACAGACCATAAACAAAATCTCAACAAAATAAGTTTTTCGGGATTATTAATTAGTTTAGGAATCATTTTTGGCGACATCGGAACATCTCCCCTCTATGTATTCAAAGCAATCTTTAATAAAGGTGAAATCACGGAAATGGTCATCTTCGGAGGCCTTTCCTGTATCTTTTGGACGCTAACCCTACAAACTACGGTCAAATACGTATTGATCACCCTCAATGCCGATAACAAAGGGGAAGGTGGAATCCTATCCCTGTTCTCCCTCGTGAGAAGAAGAGCAAAATGGTTGATCATCCCGGCCATCATCGGTGCGAGTACACTGCTGGCCGATGGTATGATCACGCCTGCGATCACCATTTCCTCTGCGGTGGAAGGTTTGGCCATTAAAACGCCAAATTTCCCTACCATTCCGGTTGTGGTACTCATCATTTCCCTACTATTTATCATTCAACGATTCGGAACGAATATCGTCGGCCGTGTTTTCGGCCCGTTAATGTTCATCTGGTTCTCCACTATCGGGATCTTAGGGATCTCCTACCTTGGACATTCGCCGGAAATCTGGAAGGCCTTAAATCCATATTATGCTTACCAATTATTGAGCAATTACCCCAATGCCTGGTTTATCTTAGGGGCCATTTTCCTGTGTACAACGGGTGCTGAGGCGCTTTATTCCGATATGGGGCACTGTGGTAAGTCGAATATCCGTATCTCCTGGATCTTTGTGAAACTGATGTTGATCCTGAACTACTTCGGACAGGGTGCCTGGTTATTGGAACATCAAGGTTCCATGTTGGGTGAAATCAACCCGTTCTATGCCATTATGCCGGATTGGTTTGTGATCTGGGGAGTGACCATTGCGACCATTGCGGCTATCATTGCCAGTCAGGCCATGATCTCTGGATCATTTACCCTGATTGCCGAAGCTGTACGTCTGAATATTTGGCCGAAAGTGGCTATTCGATATCCTAGTGACCATAAAGGACAGATCTATGTGCCATCGGTTAACCTCATCCTTTATTTAGGCTGTATGTTGATCATTTTGGTATTCCGGGAATCCAGTAACATGGAGGCAGCGTATGGATTGGCCATTAACCTGACTTTCATCACAACAACCATCCTGATGACGGTATTTATGCTCAGAAAACGCATCAACCCTATTTTGGTAGGACTGTTTGCACTGGTTTATACTACCATCGAATTGGCTTTCTTGGTGGGTAATATCAGTAAGATCACGCATGGTGGCTGGTTGACATTGCTATTGGCCATTGTATTGTTCGTAGTGATGTATGCTTGGTTCGGTGCAAGGAAGATCAAGAACAGGTTTGTGAAGTTTGTGGATGTAAGGGAGTATTATCCTATCCTATCCGAATTGAGCGAGGATGAAACGGTACCTTATTTTGCTTCGCATTTGGTGTATCTGACCAGCGCGAATAATATCCATGAGGTGGAATCGAAGATTACCTATTCGATCATCAATAAGAAGCCGAAACGGGCCGATGTGTATTGGTTGGCGCATGTGGATGTAATGGATAATCCGCATACGAGAGAATATAAGGTGACGCAATTGGTTCCTGGAAAGGTTATCCGGATAGATTTTCACCTGGGATTTAGGGAAGAGCAGAAGATCAGTTTATTGTTCCGGAAAGTGGTGGAAGATATGGTGAAGAATGGGGAGATTGATATTACCAGTAATTATGAGACCTTGAAGAAGCATCATATTCCTGGGGATTTTAATTTTGTGGTACTGGAGAAAGTGATTTCGAAAACGCATTTCTTGAAATGGAATGAGAAAATTATTCTGGAGATCTATAAGGTTTTGAAGAAGTTCAGTTTATCGGAAGAGAAAGGCTTTGGGTTGGATAGTAGTTTTGTGACGCTGGAAAGGGTACCATTGACTATTCCAAATACGGAAGAAGTGAAGTTGAAGAGGTTGTAGGGATTTAGGCATTGCGAGGCTTCGCGTCATTGCGAGGAGGTACGACGAAGCAATCTTTACACTAATAGAAAGATTGCTTCGTTCATCGCAATGACGATATATTTACTTCCCTTCCTTCCCTAATTTCGAGTGTTTATACCCATACGCGAAATAAATCACCAATCCTATCAACAACCAAATAATAAAAATTATCCAGTTACTTGCCCCCAATTCCGACATCAAGTACAGATTAATCAATACCCCTATCACCGGCAACAAAGAAAAATTATACTTATAACTCAACACACTCATCACTGCCCACACCAACCAAAATACAATCACCAGTGATTTATGCAACAATATCTCCGTAGAACCCAAGGTCAACCAATGATCAAGAGTCTCTCCTCCGTATCTATACACCAAAAACAATCCCACCAAAAATCCAATCCCCACAATATACTTCCCATTCACATAAGGCACCCTAAACTTAGATTTCTTCGAAATACCCGAATGGTCCATATACAACACCCCACAACAAACCAAAATAAAGGCAAAGAAAGTTCCCACAGAAGTCAGATCCACAAAGAAATCCATCTTAAAGAACAATGCTGGAATAGCCACGACAAAGCCTGTTACGATCGTTGCAAAGGAAGGCGTCTTATATTTTGGATGGATCTTCGAAAAGCTCTTTCCCAACAAACCATCACGGCTCATGGTCATCCAGATTCTTGGTTGTGCCAATTGAAATACCAATAAAGCAGAAGTAATCGCAATAACCGATGTCACCGAAATAATCCCCGCCATATGATCAAATCCCACATAGGAAAACACATAGGCCAATGGATCTTTCACATTCAATTCCTTATAATTCACCATACCGGTCAGCACCAGGGTGATCGCCACATACAGAACCGCACAGATCAACAAACAATAGATCATCGCTCGAGGAAGATCCCGTTGGGGGTTCTTACACTCCTCCGCAGTTGTAGATATCGAATCGAAGCCAATAAAGGCAAAGAATACCGCAGCTACACCGCTCATCACCCCTCCCAAACCGTTCGGTGCAAATGGCGTCCAGTTCTCTGGCTTTACAAAGAAAATACCACCCAGAATTACCGCCAAGATGATCCCTACCTTGATGATCACCATGATGTTACTCGCCTTACGGGACTCCTTGATACCGATATACACCAACCAGGTCACCAAAACCGTGATAATCCCCGCAGGGATATCCAGGATGATCGGCATCCCAGCAATCCGTGGAGCGGTTTCATAAGCCTGTAAAGCGATCTTATCGATGTTCTCCATCTTATCCAGACCAACCTCCAGAAACTTCTGATGCGCATCCAGGGCATAGCCCGGTGCCATCGTCATCCATCGGGGAATGTTGATACCAAAGCCTTCGAGCATGGAAACAAAGTACTGCGACCAGGAAATGGCCACCACCATATTAGAAACGGCATATTCGAGCACCAACGCCCAGCCAATGATCCAGGCGAACAATTCACCGAAAGTCACATAGGCATAGGTATAGGCACTTCCGGACACAGGAACCGTACTGGCGAACTGCGCATAGGATAATGCGGTGAACACACAGGCAAATGCGACAAAAACGAACAACATGGAGACCGCAGGCCCCCCATTATAACTCGCCAAGCCGATGGTACTGAAAATACCGGCACCTACGATGGCCGCGATACCCAGGGAAACCAAATCCCGTACGCCTAATATTTTTGCTAATCCCGAACCGCCATGTTCGGCATCGGACAAGATTTGATCAACGCTTTTCTTACGGAAAAGTCTATTTGCCATATTTAGTTAATTTATTGGGTCAAGGCTACAAATGTGAAAAAAATTATGATAAATACGTGATATTATCCTGAATATACATGTAGATCTCCTTGAAATTTGTTAATTGATTATCCCTATAATTGATCAGGACCTCGGTCAGTGCCTCGTGTTGGCTGGGCTGCGTTTCGAAGGTCCAAATACGTTTTGATATGTTGAATAAGGGGTTGGATATCTTTTCCACCTCCTTATATTCAAAGATGTAGCGCCAAGAGAGGAACTTATCATAGAAATCCATAAAGCCTTCCACATCCTCTACCCCCAGTGTTTTCAGGTAAGAACGCAAGGTGGATAGGTTTACATGTTCCAGATGTTCATACAATCGGCTTACATTGACCAATTCGTGCTGGATCAGCAGGTGGTCGAGCAGCAGTTCGATGGCAATATGCGCCATAAAGGAGGCGCGAATGGGCAAGCCTTCCAATACGGGTTCCAATTGCTTGCGCAATACATGGTTATGCTCGAGAAAGAATTCACTGCTATGGAAAAGCTTATCGACTTCCACATGCCGGTACCAACCTTCGGAAATGGCCTGGGTCTGTGGATGGAGGAAAAATTGTTCTTCTTGTTTTTGGGGATGGAAGATATAGCTCTTATCTACATTTTTTAAAAGGTCGGGTAGCAGGGAGCCCAAAACACGCTCCGGCTGTGTCGCATACCGTTCAAAATAGAAATGAGAAAGAAAATTCATATCAACCCAATAACCGAACAATTTATCTGTAAGATACATTTTAATCTGTTATCTTTGCAATTCTTTAATAAAAAATCTTAAGGGTAAACTATGAACTTTGTAGAAGAACTACGCTGGAGAGGCATGCTTCAAGACATCATGCCAGGAACAGAAGAATTGCTAAACAAAGAAAAGGTGGCAGGCTATATCGGCTTCGACCCTACAGGCGATTCGCTACATGTTGGTCATTTAACGCAGATCATGACCCTGATCCACTTCCAACACGCTGGTCACAAACCGGTAGCTTTGGTGGGTGGTGCGACAGGAATGATCGGCGACCCTTCATTCAAATCAGCGGAGAGAAATCTCTTAGATGAAGAAACCTTACAACGCAATGTGAATGCGTTGAAAAATCAACTTGCAAAATTCTTGAATTTTGGCGACGGGGAGACCGATGCCAAGATGGTGAACAATTACGAATGGTTCAAGGATTTCAAGTTTCTAGACTTCATCCGTGATATCGGGAAGCTGATTACCGTGAATTATATGATGGCCAAAGATTCTGTAAAGAAACGCTTGGAAGGCGAAAGTGGACTTTCCTTCACTGAATTCTCCTATCAACTAATTCAAGGTTATGATTTCTATTATCTATGGAAAAACCACAACTGTAAGGTTCAGATGGGTGGATCGGATCAATGGGGAAATATTGTTACCGGAAGTGAACTGATTCGTCGTATCGATCAGGGATCGGCCTTTGCGGTGACTACGCAATTGATCAAGAAATCGGATGGCCAAAAGTTCGGTAAAACCGAATCAGGAGCTGTATGGTTGGATCCGAAGAAAACTTCGCCTTATAAATATTATCAATTCTGGTTGAACGCTACGGATGATGACAGTAAATCGTGGATCAAGATCTTTACGTTGAAACCGAAGGAAGAGATTGATGCGATCATTGCAGAGCATGATGCTGCCCCACATTTACGTATCGTTCAGAAAGCATTGGCAAAAGATATTACGATCCGTACGCATTCGGAACAGGATTATGAAACAGCTGTTAAGACTTCGGAATTCCTGTTCGGGAATGGCGATTTGAGTTTCTTGTCCAATTTGGAGCATGATGCGGTTTTGGAAGTATTTGATGGGGTACCTCAATTTGATCTTGCAAAAGATAAATTAGCGGCAGGGATAAATATTCTTGATCTTTTAGCAGTGGAAACACAGGTGTTTCCTTCTAAAGGTGAAGCTAGAAAAATGTTGCAAGGTGGTGGTGTTTCGTTGAACAGAGAGAAACTGACTGATGTGGAATTAGTGGTTGGGAATGATCAGTTGATCAATGGAAAGTATTTGATCGCGCAACGCGGTAAGAAGAATTATTATTTGATAACGGTTTCTTAAGAAACCTGCGTCAATGGCACACTCCCTGCGTCATTGCGAGGAACGAAGCAATCTTTACACTGATCGAAAGATTGCTTCGTCGTACCTCCTCGCAATGACGTTTTAGTTACTAAATACTAACTACTAAATACTCGCTACTAAATAAAAAACCCATCAATACTTAATAACCGAATGCAATAAATCATGTTGGTTCGTTTGCACTACAAGACCTTCATAAATACAAATCGTCCCTAGCATCTGCGAACTTGGCGTAATACTTATCGTCTTCGACTTTTCCGTTTCTCCTTGAAAAGAAACCTGCAGTTCCATAACCTCCATACTAAAATCCTGGAATTTCGTCACCTCATTTCCAATACTCAATTTCTGCAAGGTATTGCCCTGCTTGATCTGAATATCAACCTTCTTACCCTCCGCAAGATTAGCAAACCGCAAGGAAGCCATCCTGTCTTTTGGCACCACAAAATCATCCTGGGTTAGCAGATACTTCACATACGTACGCCCATAAAGAAAAACAGAATAAAAATTACTGCCCTTAAACTCCATGGCCTTACTCAACAACACCGTACCATTTGCCTTTGTACTTATTTCTATTGTTCTGTTCCCTGGAAATATGGTTTTAAAGGAAAGGAAATCACCCGGCTGTAAAAGCTCATTTCCCTGATTGATTCTTTTGTTGTCCACCGAGAAGTCCAGTCCTGCACCAAAGCCTAAGCCATTGAATACCGATAATGCAGCGAATTCTGATGACGGTACATCATTGTACTCATTCATCATATCATCCTTCGCACAGGAATTCAATAGTAAACTGGAACTTACAAATATTAGGAATACAACAATTTGTTGTGTTAATCTCATAGAATTATTATATTATATTTATTCCATACTACGAGTTTGGAAAGCTTATTGCTACATCCTTTTGTTATCAAATCAAAAATACGTACAATTGGAAGCATTCCTATTTTTTTTTAAGTTTGTACAAAGAAAAAATATTAGCCTCATTTAAATGGCAAGACTAAATACATTCAAGAATGGCAGTGGATCGGCTGGGACTAAGAAGACTAAGAATACCACGCTATCTTATCAAAAACGAGCCAAAACAACAGCTACTAAAACCTTCGATCAGATCAATTTTTCGGAAGGACAACGAAAAGCCCTGAAAATATTCGGGTTATTCTTACTGCTATTGGCAGGGTTGTTTACTGTGGCTTTTGTATCATACCTTTTCACTTGGAAGGCAGACCAAAGCTATATCGCCGCAACTAATGGCGGTTGGTCTACCCTATTCCAAACCGGCGAAGAAATTCAGGACGAAGGAACAGAACTTCCTTTGGTCGAAAATAAATTAGGGAAATTTGGAGCATTATTGGCTAATCAATTCATCTACGAATGGTTTGGAGTGGCTTCATTTCTATTTATCGTGATCCTTTTTGTTACAGGATACAAATTTCTTTATAAAAGATCCATTTTCCCGATCTGGAAAACCTGGGTCTATTCCCTTATTTCCATCATCCTGCTTTCGGTAACCTTTGGGTTTATCCAGGATTTCATTGCCGAAACACCACATATCCTAGAAGGTAAGTTTGGTTTTTGGACCAATCAGATCCTCAAGGCACAGATCGGTCAGGTAGGAACTGCAGGGGTACTGATCTTTATTGTGCTTACCGCATTGGTATTGCTTTACAATTATGACCTACGATTGTCTTTCCGTTCCAAAAACTCGGATGAGGAAGATGATGAATTAGAAGATGAGGAGGAATTGCTGGAAGACTCCCAAATCAATAAAATCCGTGCAAACAGACAAAACGACGTGGCTACGCATACCTACAGCTACCCACAAACAGAACCTGAACAAGAGCTAGAAGACGAGGAAGAACTCACTCCTGAAGAGGAAGAATTGAGTTTATCCCTTCCGCTACAGGTCAACACCCCAAAACCGAGCAATCAAGTCGCTTCCAATACACAGGAGAACGAGATTGAATTCAGTATCGAACAGCCAACATCCAACAAAGTGGAAGCTCCAATTCAGGAAGAACCTAGCTTGGTGGTGGAAAAACCGATTGAGGAAAAGCCCATTACGGCCAATGATCTGGTGGAGAAATTTGGTGAATATGATCCGAAACTGGATCTATCCGGCTACCAGTACCCTACCTTGGATCTATTGAAAGATTATGGTACCGGCAAGATTACCATCAATCAGCAGGAATTAGAAGGAAACAAGAACCGTATTGTAGAAACCTTACGGAACTACAGCATAGAAATCGAGCATATCAAAGCGACCATTGGCCCAACGGTGACCTTGTACGAGATCATCCCGAAACCTGGTGTCCGCATTTCCAGGATCAAGAACCTGGAGGATGATATTGCATTAAGTTTGGCGGCATTGGGAATCCGTATTATTGCGCCGATGCCGGGTAAAGGTACTATTGGTATTGAGGTACCGAGCAGTACACCGGAAATGGTTTCCATGCGTTCCATCTTAGCTACTGAAAAATACCAGAAAACGGATATGGACCTTCCTATTGCTTTAGGAAAGACCATCTCCAACGAGGTTTATATTGCCGATTTGGCAAAAATGCCGCACTTATTGGTAGCAGGAGCCACCGGTCAGGGTAAATCCGTCGGGATCAACGCCATCTTGACCTCCCTGCTTTTCAAAAAACACCCGGCAGAACTAAAATTCGTGCTGGTCGATCCGAAAAAAGTGGAACTTTCCCTGTTCAAAAAGATCGAAAGGCATTTCTTAGCGAAACTTCCTAACGAAGATGACGCTATTATTACAGATACGAAAAAGGTGATCAACACCTTAAATTCCTTGTGTATTGAGATGGATCAGCGTTATGACCTGTTGAAGAATGCGCAGGTACGTAATCTGAAGGAATATAATGTGAAATTTATCAACCGTCGATTAAACCCTGAGGAGGGTCATCGATTCTTACCGTTTATAGTTCTTATTATTGATGAATTTGCCGATTTGATGATGACGGCAGGCAAGGAAGTGGAAACACCGATAGCACGATTAGCACAGCTGGCCCGTGCGGTAGGTATTCACTTGGTCATTGCAACGCAAAGACCATCCGTGAATATTATTACCGGTACGATCAAGGCCAACTTCCCGGCGCGTTTGGCATTCCGTGTATTATCAAAGGTCGATTCCAGAACGATCTTGGATAGTGGCGGTGCCGACCAATTGATTGGACGTGGGGATATGCTTTTGGCAACCGGTAGTGATCTGATCCGGATTCAGTGTGCCTTTGTGGACACACCGGAAGTCGATCAGATCTCCGATTTCATCGGGGGCCAACGGGGATACCCTTCAGCGCATTACCTACCGGAATATGTAGGTGAGAACAGCGAAGGCGGATCTTCATCCGACTTTGACATGGATAGTCGTGACCCGATGTTCGAAGAAGCTGCCCGCCTGATTGTTATGCATCAACAAGGCTCAACCTCATTGATACAGCGCAAATTAAAATTAGGATACAACCGCGCTGGAAGGATAATCGATCAATTGGAATCTGCAGGAATTGTAGGTCCATTTGAAGGAAGTAAAGCACGCGAGGTGCTCTATCCAGACGAATATTCTTTGGAACAGTATTTGGAAACGTTAAGATAAGATGAAGAACATGAAAAAATTACTGTACGTAGTACTGGCGGTCTTTATCGCCAACACTGCCTTTGCGCAGAGCAATAAAGCAAAATCTATTTTGGATAAGGTATCGGCGAAATATGATTCCTATAATACCTTACAATCGAATTTCTTGTTGAAAGTAACTCCACGAACCGGAGAAGCATCTACGGTGAACGGGAAGATCCTGGTAAATAAACCGGAAGATAAATTCAAGATCGAATTGGCTGATCAGGATATTTATGGCGATGCGAATACCACTTGGACCGTATCAAAAGAGGTAAAGGAAGTACAGGTCAATTCGGCCGATGATGGTAATCAAAAGATCGGCCCTTCCAATATCTTCACCTTCTACAAGAAAGGGTTTAACTACAAATATGTAGGCACGAACAATGTAGCCAAAGAAGGAAAGGTAGATGTGATCGATCTTGTCCCTACGGATAAGACAACCAACTATCAGAAGATCACCTTAAGGGTAAACAGCAAATCCCATATCCATGATGTAAGTATCCTGGATAAATCGGGCGCCAAATACACCTATGCATTTAATGCCCTGTATGTGAACCATGCGATTAGCAATGCAAGCTTACAGTTCAACAAACAGAACTACCCAGGCTACGAGGTGGTCGATCTGCGTTAGAATAGATATTTTATTATAGATTATAGATAATAGATGAGAGATAATAGACCTTAAAAAAAACGAGCATTGCTGCTCGTTTTTTTTAAAAAGTCTAAAGTCTATTATCTATTATCTCTCATCTAGTAAACCAGGCGGCCGGCAGTACTGGCTCTCACCTGGTCTAGGGTTACTCCTTTGTGTAACTCAACCAATTTGAAGCCTCCTTCCGGGAGGACATCGAATACGCCGAGTTCTGTTACGATTTTCTTAACACAGCGGACGCCTGTAAGCGGAAGGCTGCAGGAAGATAGGAGTTTGGATTCGCCAGCCTTATTGACGTGTTGCATAGCAACAATGATGTTCTCTGCACTGGCTACTAGATCCATCGCACCACCCATGCCCTTTACCATCTTGCCTGGGATTTTCCAATTGGCAATATCGCCATTCTCGGAAACCTCCATCGCGCCCAGGATCGTCAAGTCGATCTTTCTCGAGCGGATCATGCCGAAGCTCATGGATGAATCAAAAAAAGCTGATCCTGGTAAGGTGGTAATGGTCTGCTTTCCAGCATTGATGTAATCGGCATCTTCTTCCCCTTCAAATGGAAAGGGCCCCATTCCCAACATGCCATTCTCACTTTGCAGGACCACCTGCATCCCATCCGGGATATAATTCGCTACCAAGGTAGGAATCCCGATCCCTAGGTTCACATAGTAACCATCTTTTATCTCTTTCGCAATACGCTTTGCAATTCCAAATTTATCCAACATAGCTTAGCATTTTTTAATGATCATTGCACTAGCACCACCGCCACCATTACAGATAGCAGCAAGCCCATAATTTCCATTCTCCTGATGCAGCACGGAACTCAAGGTCACGATGATCCTTGCGCCGGAGCATCCCAGGGGATGCCCTAGAGCCACCGCTCCACCATAGACGTTGATCTGGTTGGTCGAAAGGCTCAACAGCTTTGCATTTGCCAAGGCAACTACCGAAAAGGCTTCGTTGAATTCGAAATAATCCATATCATCCATGGTTAGGCCTGCCTTCTGCAATACTTTCTGCGTAGCGATTGCTGGTGTGGTAGTAAACCATTCTGGCGCCTGCTCCGCATCTGCATAAGCAATAATCTCTGCGATTGGCTTTAAGCCCAATTCCTTCATTTTCTCTTCGCTCACCAATAACACCGCAGCAGCACCATCACTCAAGGTGGAAGCATTGGCCGCCGTAATGGTTCCATCCGATTTAAAGGAAGGACGCAATTGGCTCAATTTTTCAAAATTGACCTGCTTATATTCTTCATCTTCCGAAACGACCACCGTTCCTTTACGACTGTTGATTTCTACCGGAGCAACCTCCTTTGTGAACTTTCCGGATTCCCAAGCGATCTTGCTACGGGTATAGGATTGGATGGCATATTCATCCTGATCCTCGCGGGAAATGCTGTATTTCTCGGCACAGACCTCGCCACAATTTCCCATAGCCTGGTTGGAATACACATCGGTTAACCCATCTTTCGCCAATCCATCGATCAATTTCTGATCGCCATATTTTGCTCCCCAACGAGCAGCAACATCATAATATGGCACCTGGCTCATGCTTTCCATCCCACCAGCTACCACCACATGGGCATCGCCCAAAAGGATCTGCTGGGCAGCGATGGAGATGGCCTTCATGCCACTGGCACACACTTTATTGATGGTCGTTGCAGGGATATGATCCGACAAACCGGCAAATTTCGATGCCTGGCGCGCTGGTGCCTGTCCTAGATTGGCCTGTAGCACCGAACCCATATATACTTCATCGATCTGTAATGCATCGATTCCACTTTCTTCAATAACAGCAGAAATAGCTTTTGCACCTAATTCTGTGGCAGAGATACTGGATAAAGCACCTCCAAAACTGCCCATGGCAGTACGTTTTGCGGCTATAATAAATACGCGTTTATTCATCTTCTTTTTGTCTTACAGTTCGTTGTTCAATTCTTTTTTCGTATTGCTCTCCTTGAAAAATACGTTGTACAAATACACCCGGTGTATGGATATGATTAGGATCCAATTCCCCCACTTCCACCAGTTCCTCTACCTCAGCAATCGTGATCTTACCGCACATGGCTACCGCATGGTTAAAGTTCTGCGCTGTACCTCGGTAAACCAGGTTACCCGCCGTATCTCCCTTCCAAGCTTTTACCAACGCGAAATCGGGTTCAAACGCATATTCCATCAGGTAATCTTTTTCTACTCCGTGAAAAGTAAACCGACGAACTTCCTTGCCTTCGGCCACCTCGGTTCCAACCCCAGCAGGGGTATAAATCACCGGAAGCCCATATCCCCCAGCCATTAGTCTCGTTGCCAAAGTTCCTTGCGGGATCAGCTCTACCTCCAGTTCGCCATTCAGCATCTGTCTTTCAAATTCTGCATTCTCGCCCACATAAGAAGCGATCATTTTCTTTACTTGTTTTTTCTGTAATAATAGGCCGAGACCAAAATCATCTACCCCTGCATTATTGCTGATGCAGGTCAGGTTGCTCACGCCTTTTTCCAATAAAGCACTGATCAGGTTTTCCGGAATTCCGCATAAGCCAAAGCCCCCTAGGGACAGGGTCATGCCATCCTCAATATCCTGAATCGCCTCCTTAGCATTTGAAACAGTTTTGTTTATCATGTATAATGAGATTAGAATCGCAATTGCCTCAGAAACCAAATATTATTTCAATCCCTTTACAATTGGCTTACAATTTCGACTGTAAACCTACTTGCGATTTCGCAGTTTATAATTTTTATAAATTTAGTGAATTATATTCAAATGCGTTTGAAGTCGGAACTTTTAGTATTCATTGAATCAGGAAGTTAATTTATTACACACTTGGCATCAAAATGCATCTGCTGTTAGCAATGATGAAACAGATATTCTATTTTTTGGAAGGATTGTCAATTGAGGGAGGATATAATTACAATATTTTCTTTACAATATCTAATTAAATTGCTAAACTTGATTAAATAAGACAGTAAAAAACAACTTAAAAATATGCGATTTTTATCCTTTCTATTATTGTTTTGGGTGCTAAGCCCTGCCGTGCATGGTCAAACGCTACAACAAAAACTTCGGACCACTACCTTAGATAGCCAATTTGTGGTACTCAACGTGCAATCGAGATCCCAGGATGCAGATTTCAAAATCATTAGAAAAAGTAACCTGGACATCATCCGTCAGAACGTGAGGGACTCCCTGAGCAAATACAAAAAAACGATCAATGAACTGAATGGTTCGGCATCGAGCGCTGCTGGTAGTATGCAATCTTTGAAGGATTCTGTTCAGAACCTTTCTACCGCTTTGGCAGCAGAACAACAAAAAACAGATAGTATCTCCTTTTTAGGGATGGATTTCGCAAAAGGAACTTACCATACGATGGTCTGGGCCATTATCATTGCCTTAGGTGCTGCGTTTTTTGGAACCTTAGTGGCGTTTAGAAAATCGAAAGTGGATACCGTGGATAGTAAGAATACCGTGGATGAACTGCAAGAGGAATTACAAACTCTGAGGAAGAAAGCAATGGAAAGAGAACAACAGTTGAAAAGACAGTTGTTGGATGAGCAGTTGAAGAGGAACAGTTAGGTTTGGAGTATTTAGTAGTGAGTATTTAGTATTTAGATATGAAGCCCCCTTTTTTGGGGGCTTTTTTAGTTAAAAACCAGTTTGGTTCAATATAGGGAATGGTATTATTTGAGCAATCAGATTTTTATATATATTTTTAGAATTCTCAAAGAAAATTCATGGAACCTAAAGGAGGAGAGATAGATTGGGTAGTTGAAAAAAGTAAAATTGCAATTGCTAAAGATGCAACTGCATTTAAATTACTTTTCAATCATTTTTATGCACCGTTATTAGGTTTTTCTCTTTCAATTACTGGAAATAAGGAAATTTCGGAAGATATAATGGCAGATTTTATGGTAAAATTATGGACCCAACCCGAAAAACTTTTGAAAATCAACCATTTAAAAACTTATCTCTACACCAGTGTTAAAAACCTCTCCCTAAATGCATTAGAAAAAATCAAGGTTCGTCACAATCACTTGAACAGTCTAAATCCAGAGCCTAGAGATCCTAACAATCCAGAAAGGGAACTTCTAATTAAAGAATTAAAAGGTCAAATCGAACAGGCAATTGCTCAACTCCCACCGAAATCAAAAATGGCACTTATACTTATTCGTGATAATGATTGTAGTTATAAAGAAGCCGCGGATATTATGGAGGTCAGTATTAAAACTATTGATAGACACCTTCAAATTGCAATGGGAAAAATTAAAGAAAACCTCAATTTATAATACTGAAAATCAGCACCAAAGATATAAATATTTTATTTTTTTCCTTTTGATTGGGGAGTATCCTTGTATTAGCTGTCCTATATATAATTAGCACCAATTTTACACCATGCAAGGAGAACGATTTTTTGAATTAATCCATCTTTATCTATCTAAAAAAATTTCAGCTGAAGAACAAGTGGAATTGGATAGTGCTATCAATAACGATGAAAAACTTTCTATTTTATTTAAGGAACTAACGAAACAAAAAAACATGATGGTTGGTCCTCTCGAATTGGAGGAAAAGTTTGGAAAAATTATGAATGCTAAGAGAGGACGTGATGTAACTAATAGAACTGTTTTAAAAATTTCTCGAAATGCTTTTTTAAAATATGCAGCTGCTATTCTGATTGGTATTTTCACATGTTCTGTTTTATATTATGGAATTTTTAACGCATATAAGGTTGATAATTTTAGTCAAAAGATAGAAACTAAAAATGGAGAAAGGAAAAATGTGACGCTACCTGATGGAACACATGTTTGGCTGAATAGCGCAAGTACTATTTCTTATAAGAAATCCTTTGGAAAAGAAAATAGGGATATAAGTTTAATTGGAGAAGCGTATTTTGAAGTTTCAAAAAATCAAAATCTTCCCATGTATATCAACGCAAAGGAATTAACTGTAAAAGTGGTAGGGACAAGTTTTAATGTTCGTTCTTACCCAGATGAAAATCGTGCAGAAGCTAGTTTGGTTGAAGGAAAAATCGAATTATTTATTAATAAAGATCAAAAAGACAGTAAGTTTTTACAAGTTATCCCTGGAGAAAAAATCAGTGTTAATTATGATAAGAAATTGAATAATCAACCTATAAATTTTGAGACCTCGAAAATACCTACAAAAGATATGATTATTCAAAAAAGTATCTTCCTAAAAAATAATTCGTCAGATGTTCCTGCAGAAATAGCTTGGAAGGAAAATAAGCTTGTTTTTGACCAAGAACCTTTTGACAACATCATCTCTAAATTGGAAAAATGGTATGATGTTCAAATTGAAATTAAGAATGACTCACTAAAACAGCATAATCTTTCCGGAAATATGGAATCCGATCATGTTGAAGATGTATTAGAATTATTGAAATCAACGGGAATAGAATTTAAATTCAAAAAAGAAAATAACCTAATAACCATTTACTAAACAAATTGTGATATTATGAAATAAGAAAACTATAAACCTTCAGAAAAAAAGGACACATCCAAAGATGTATCCTTCATCAAATTATTAATAATTAAGCATCTAGCCCTGAGAAAGTAAGACGCTTAAATCAATTCAACTAATTTATGAAAATTAATTTACATGCCATTAGGCTACATGTGAAATGGCCTTATCTATTTAAAGTATTATTGATGCTTAAACTTATCATCTGCTTTATCTGTATTTTTTCTTTACGTGTAATTGCAAATCCTACTACTGCACAAGAGAAGGTTTCCATGCGACTTTATAATAGTGACCTTAAATCAGTATTAAAATCCATTGAAAAACAAACCAATATTAAATTCATCTATGCAGATAATCTGATAAACAATGAATCTTTTTCAAGAATTCAGGTAAGTAATCTTCCATGGACCGAAGTTCTTTTGCCGCTATTGAACAACGCGGGATTGACCATTAAAAAATTAGATGCATACCGGATGGTAATTCGACCTGAAAACAATAGACAGGACGGGTTTCCTGTTCGAGGAATTGTTGTTGATAAAAGCGGTAAGCCATTAGTTGGTGTAAGTATTACAGAAAAGAATTCTACTAAAGCTACAAGTACTAATGAAGGAGGTCGATTTGAGATAAATGCAAGTAATGATCAAGCTATTTTAATCATTAGCTATATGGGATACTCTAGTCAAGAAATAGCCGTATCCTCAAGTGAAATGAAAATCATCCTTCAGGAGGATTTAACATCCTTAGATGAAGTTGTAGTCGTTGGTTTCGGCACTCAGAAAAAAGCTAATCTTACAGGAGCTGTCTCCTCTGTAGATATGAATAAAGTATTGGGGGATCGGCCCGTGAGCAGTTCTTCTCAAGCTCTTCAAGGAGCTGTACCTGGCATGCAAGTAACTTTTGGAGGTGGGCGTCCAGGGCAAGGATCTGACCTCAATATTAGGGGTATTACTTCTATAAATGGAGGCAGCCCTTTGGTTTTGGTAGATAACGTCCCAATGAACCTTGATGATATCAACCCTAAGGATATTCAAAATATAACGGTATTAAAAGATGCTGCAGCATCCTCCATTTATGGAGCAAGAGCTGCTTATGGGGTGATTTTAGTGACCACTAAAAAAGCAGGAAAAAACCAGCCAATCAAATTCAATTATTCTTCTAATCTAACTTGGTCCAATGCTACAAGTTTACCAGAAAAGGCTAGTCCATTAGAATTTGTACAAGGGTTAAAGGATTTCGGACAAGCAACAAATTGGACAGGTGAAAATGTTGAAACCTGGTTGGAACTTTTAAAAGAGTTTCAAGTCGACCCAAGCAAATACCCAAATGGCAAAGCTGAGGTAAACAATACTAAATACGCATTACAGGAATATGATATGTATGGGGAAGTTTTTACCACAGGATTTGAACAATTACATAATATTTCAGTTTCTGGTGGTGGGGAAAAAATGGCATATAGATTATCTGGTATGCTTGCAGATGAAGATGGAATCATGGCCACTGATAAAGACAGTTACAATCGTTATAATGTAAATGCTTTTATAACAACCGAAATAGCAAAAAATCTGAATGCGAGTGCGAACATTCTCTACAAAAACGACAAACGAAAAACTCCTATGAACATGGGGGAAATGTTCTACCGTTCTATTACGCATGGTTCCTATATTAATCCAGGTTATGATGTTGCGATGGATGGCACTCAAATCCCATACGGAACACCAAATAACTACTTGAAATACGAAGATCCAAGTTTAAATTATGGTGATAACCTGCGGTTATTTGGCAAATTAGAATATAACCCAATTCAAGGATTAAATTTAACTGCTGAGTATACATTTGATAAAAACAACAGTAATAGCAAATATTATCAGGTTAGGCATAAATATATGAACCCTAATAATTACAATGAGGAATATTTATTCAATAACCAATATTATCAAAGGGGGAGTAGTATAACAAATTATAATGCCTTAAATTTATACGCAAGTTATTCACACAGTATTTCCAATAACAATTTTAAATATTTATTGGGAACAAACTATGAAAAAAGCCATTACGAAACTTATTCGGCAACCAGATATGATATCCTTAGTCCTGATTCCCCTTCACTAGGTACAAGTAGCGGAAATCAATTTGTCGATGACGCATTCGGGCAATATGCTGTATTAGGGTATTTTGGAAGAATCAATTATGATTACAAAAACCGTTATCTATTAGAATTAAATGGTCGTTTGGATGGATCTTCAAGATTCCAAAAAGGATCTAAATTTGGTTTCTTCCCTTCTGTTTCTGCTGGATGGAATATCAGTGAAGAAAATTTCATGAGCGCCTTAAGAAACCAAGTTCCTTTGTTGAAAGTTAGAGGTTCATTTGGAGAAATTGGAAACCAGGTCGTATATAATTCTGGCGGTGGACAAAATTATTTTCCAGTAATCCCATCTATGTCTGCAACGAATTCCTCTTGGATCAATCCGACTACTGGAATAAGGTATTTGACAATAGCTCCTCCAGGCTTAGTTTCCTCGACATTTACTTGGGAAAAAGTTCGTACCTTAAATTTAGGCGTTGACATTGCCTTATTTAATAGTAAGCTAAATACAAGTTTTGACTGGTTCCGAAGACAAACTATCGGAATGTTATATCAGGGAGCAGATTTACCTGCGGTATTAGGCGCTTCTCCACCATTTCAGAACACCACTGATCTGGAATCAAAAGGTTGGGAATGGGAATTGAACTGGAAAGATAAAATCAGTGATTTTACTTATGCAGTCGGATTCAACCTTTCCGACAATAGAGGATTTATTACACGCCTTGAAAATAGTTCCGGACTAATAAACAGCTTTTATGAAGGTAAAGAACTAAATGAAATTTGGGGATATGTGACAGATAGATTCTATACGGAGAATGATTTCGAAGCAGGAAGTTTGAATGAAAAACTTCAAGGTGGAAAATTAAAAGATGGAATACCTTATTTTAATGGCGTCGCTCAAAATCCAGGAGATATTCTTTATAAAGACCTAAATGGTGATGGCATCATTTTCTCAGGAAATGGTACTTTAAGTGATCCAGGTGACATGAAAGTAATCGGGAACAGCAAAAGGAGGTATCAATATGGAATTACAGGAAATTTTGGTTACAAAAACTTTGACCTTTCCGTATTTCTACAAGGAGTTGGAAAAAGAGACCTTTGGATGAGTAATTTTGTTTTCTGGCCTTATAATAATGAGTTTTCTACTTTCTTCAAGCATAATCTGGACTATTGGACTCCAGAAAATCAAGACGCCTATTATGGAAGAGTTTATTCCAATGCAGGATTGAATACGAGTGCAAATAGAAGGACACAGACCAAGTTCTTACAGGACGGTTCATATTTAAGGGTGAGGAACATTACACTGAGTTATAACCTAGGTAATGATGTTTTGAAGTCCAAATTCTTGGAAAGTATTAGACTATATTTAACGGGTGAGAACCTTTTCTTGTTTGACAAATTACCTAAAGGATTTGAAGCTGATGCAGCTGATTTAGGATCAGGCGGAATTTACCCCTATTTGAAAAAATATAGCTTTGGTGTAAACATCAATTTCTAACCTATTACCTACTATCATGAAAATATTTAAATCAATTATATATATCGCACTCGCAACGAGCCTTGCGACTGGAAATACGAGTTGTACAAAACTACTTGACTTATCTCCTGAAGGTACTTTAACTGAAAATACGACTTTCACATCTTACGACAATTTTATTACCTACTCTTGGCAGTTTTATGGAATTTTCCCAGGATACAGCAACTCAGTTCCCAATTCGGAAGTCAATGGAGATCTATTCGCCTTAGCCAACAACAATGCAACCTCAGATTGGATTTGGAATCGCATAGTCATTCCTGGAACTTCTTCTGACTACAATGCACCATTCGTTCAGATCAGAGCAATAAATATTTTATTGAATAATATTGATGCAGCATCTCAATTAAGCGATGTGGAGAAAAATCATATTCGCAGCATTGGATATTTTTTTAAGGCATACAATTACATGGATTTATTAAATAAATTCGGTGGAGTGATTTGGGTGGAAAATGCCATAAATGATGGAGATAAAGAAATTCTATACGGAATTCCAAATTCTAGGGATGAAATCGCTCAAAAAATTATGGACATGCTTACTTTTGCAGAAGCAAATATTAAAGTTGCGGGAGATGGAAAGAACACTATAAATGTGCATACTGTTCGAGCATTAATCTCAAGGTTCGGATTAAGAGAAGGTACTTGGAGAAAATATCATGGATTATCCGATTCAGAAAAATATTTGAATGTTTCTGTTGATGCTTCGTCCAAATTGATAGCTAGTTTCCCAGAATTGCACAATGATTATGACGAATTATTTAATAGTGAATCATTAGCGA
Organism: Sphingobacterium sp. 1.A.4; assembly: GCF_002734245.1. Taxonomy (NCBI): domain Bacteria; kingdom Pseudomonadati; phylum Bacteroidota; class Sphingobacteriia; order Sphingobacteriales; family Sphingobacteriaceae; genus Sphingobacterium; species Sphingobacterium sp. 1.A.4. The sequence goes on along the minus strand of NZ_PEAZ01000128.1, from coordinate 80,219 downwards.
ACAATTCAGAAGTGCTTCTATACAAACAATATGAAGTAAATCAAATTACTCATACTTTAGCATCTTTAGCTAGAAATTCTTCTGGACGTTGGGACCTTACTAAAAAAGCTGCTGATTTATATTTAATGAAAGATGGACAAACACGTTGGACTAGTCCTCAATTTGCTGGAGATGACACTCCGTATAAAGAATTCAGAAACAGGGATATTAGACTTTATTACACTGTTCCTCCTCCATTTAAGGTGATAACTAACCACCCTAGCTATACATTTGAGCATACAGTAAATCTAGCAGATAGGGAATATATTGACCTTATGAATATCTTGTCTATTCCCAGCAGAAAAACATTACCTACTATTAACTGGCAAGGGTTGGTATTACGTCAAGAACCACATTATGCAGATTATACAAATGGCCAACCATTCAATGTAACTTTTACGGGTTATAGATTCTATAAATTTAGTAATAAGATTAAAATACTTCAAAATGAAGACATTAATGATGCACCAATTTTCAGAATGGGTGAAGTGTTTTTGAATTTGGCGGAAGCAAAATATGAACTTGGCACTTTCAATCAAGGAGTAGCTGACCAAACCATTAACAAACTTCGTAAAAGAGGTCAAGTAGCTTCTTTGCAATTAACTGCAATACCTTCAGACCCTACAAGGGATGCTTCCGTTACTCCTATATTATGGGAAATTCGAAGAGAGCGTGCAATAGAATTAATGGGAGAAGGATTTCGTTTTGATGATTTAAGGAGATGGAAAAAAATGGATTACGCTTCCGCTCGTAAAATTGGACGTTATATCCAAAAGGGAGTTGATGTCCCGGCTAACGCTCCAATTCCTATTTTGAACGGAGGATCTAGTGGTAATATTGCTTATGAAGGCACTCCCCCTTCCTTCCCGGAGTATTACTATTTATATCCAATTCCATCTGCTGAAATAGTATTGAATCCTAATATCAAACAAAACCCAGGCTGGGTTAAATAAATAAATTAACCTTCGGAGGTAATCCTCCGAAGGTTGCTAATAAATTATCATGAAAAAGCTCTTATTATTTTTGCTATTGACCACTATTATCCAAGTCCAGGCACAACAAAAACCGAATATCGTTCTTATCCTAGCCGATGACCTTGGAATTGGGGATATCGGTCCTTACGGCCAACAAAAAATCAGCACCCCAAATCTAGATAAACTAGCCGCCGCTGGAATGAAATTCAGTAACTTCTATGCCGGAACCTCCGTATGTGCGCCTTCAAGATCATCCCTCATGACAGGGCAGCATACCGGCCATACTTATGTTCGCGGAAACAAAGAAATCGAGCCAGAAGGGCAAGAACCTTTGGCAGATTCCATCCGCACTTTTGCCATGATCCTCCAAGAACACGGCTACAAAACCGGAGCATTCGGAAAATGGGGATTAGGCATGGTGGGCACCTCCGGAGATCCGAACAGAAAAGGTTTTGATGAATTTTACGGCTATAATTGCCAACGACAGTCCCACCGTTATTTCCCTACGCATTTATGGCATAATGATAAGCGTGTCGAATTGGAAGGAAATGACCTCACAAAAATGGCTACCTATGCGCCTGAATTGATTCAGGAACAAACATTGGCATTCCTAGAAAAAAACAAGGACCAACCTTTCTTTCTATTCGTACCAACGGTTCTTCCTCATGCCGAGTTAACAGGTCCTGAGGATGAGTTTTTCAAGAAATATGAGCATTCCTTTACCGAAAAACCGCATAAAGGAAATGATTATGGACCAAATGCAACCGTCCCAGGATATGCCTCGGTCGCTAAACCAAGAGCCACATTCGCAGCCATGGTAAGCAGAATGGATCATTATGTGGGCGAGATCATGGACAAATTAGCCCAATTGGGATTGACTGAAAACACCATTATAATTTTTACCAGCGACAATGGTGCCCACCGCGAAGGAGGTGCCGATCCGGTATTTTTCAACAGTACGGCGGGATTGAAAGGGTTCAAGCGAGATCTTTACGAAGGTGGGATCCGTACGCCCATGATCGTGAAATGGAGTGGTAAGGTGGCAGCGAACAGTACCTCCGATCATGTATCAGCTTTTTGGGATATTTTACCAACCGTTCAGGCGATCGTAGGCGATAAAAAAACAGAAAACACCGATGGAATTTCGATGTTACCGACCCTATTGGGCAAAGGTAAACAGCAACAACATGACCAATTGTATTGGGAATTCCACGAAGATGGAGGTAGACAGGCCGTTCGGTATAAGAACTATAAACTGATCAAGTTTAAAGTGAAGGATCCTAAGAACAGTTATTTTGAACTCTATGACCTGGAAAAAGACCCGCAGGAGAAAAATCCGATCAAGAATGAAAAGCTAAGCAAGAAATTGCTTAAACTCATCGAAACGGAACATGTGGAAAGTGCTATTTTCCCATTGCTAAGATAGCCAGTAAACATCTGTATTTTTACTTATTTGGTTCGATGTGAAAGCATATTGCAAGTAGCGTAAAAGTGAGTTGTAAGTGCCTAAAGTCACTTACAACTCACTTACATATCACTTACACCTCACTTGGAGTAAGAAGACAAAATATGTCAAGTGTTGCTTGTCAAAGTCTTTCTAATTCGCAAAAGCCGTAATTATCCTTTATTTTCTTGCTGTTTCAGGTCATGCTCCAAATACCCTCCTTTCGGGCTATCCACAACAATCTTTGCAGAATTCGGATTTCCTCTTACAATCCATCTTACCTTCACTGCTGAAGTCCCTTCAATGGTCGGCACCTCAATCTGTTCCGGTTTAAATTTCTGCTCAATGGTCTCATTGAAATCCGCATTCATCACGCGCATCCCCGTAACCACCTTCGCTCCTTCCAATCGGATATGGTTTGGCCTTTCAATCCGATACCGCACATCATGGTCTGAATGCGTCGGAATGATCCGGCTGTTCCAAACTGTTGCATTCACTTCATAAAGATTGCCTCCCAAAGATTTCACATCGGTTTCCAAGACTTCCAATTTTGGCATATGATAGGCATGATAGATGGTAAAAGCAGCATTCCGATGCGCATCCTCCATCAATAAAAACCCGGGATGGTTTCTGGTATAGTTCTTCTTCGCCCCACCGATCTCAATCTTTCCGTACTGCGGATGATCATATTCCTTCCAGGGCACGTAGGCATCGCCAAACATCAACAGTTTATCAAACTCATAGTATTCAGCACTCTGCCGCATCCCCTCTGCTTTCTCATTGAACAATTTATAATTGGTCATCAATTCATTGGAGAAGGTAAAAATTCCACGCGTCAAGGCCAGAAAATCAATCTCACCACCAAAAACGGTATATAGATCTTTATGGATGACGATATAATTGTATCCGGGCAGCATCTTAGCACCCGTGGTTCCCAAGGCATCATACACCTGAACATCCTTTCTCGAATAGAAACGTTCGTCTTCAGCAGCACCCGGACCACGAAGGATCATCCCGCCATAATTATGGTAAGATTGGGCGCCGGCAATATTCGGATGGGCGTAGATAAAATTCTTTACCGCCTGCGTTTCAGGCAAAGTGCCCGGATAGTACAAAGCACCTCCCTGCACATAGTTTGGCTGCCAGTTCCATCCCCAATCCCTGTTCGGGTCATAGGTGCCGGTAATGTCCTCGTTCACCAATCCGTCTCCATCATTATCTATCCCCTCAAATCCAAGCATCTCATAATCGCCTACTTCTCCGGGCTTCACGATGATCATGCGGTTCGGATTGTCTGGATCCACCTTATAGCGACCCGTCTTGGACTTCCGGCGCATAATCACAATGTGGCCATCACCATCCAGATCATCATACAGATCCTCCGCCACTAAGCCATCGCCATCGTTATCAAACGGTCTCCGCCCTGTCCTGGAGGAATGCATGGTATTGGGTTCATAGATAAAATATTCTCTGGAATCTGGATTGATGGTCGGTGCTATATAAAAGACCTTATCCTTCAATAATTCTTTGATGAAAGGTACTGCATGGTAATTCTCGGCCAGGTACCAGGCTGTATACATCGATATTTCGGAACCTTGCAGTTCATTGGCGTGGATATTCCCATCGATCCACATGGCCGGTTTGCGCTTCGCATCCCCCTCCTTAAAATCTGTAACGGTCAACACGAAAATATCCCGGCCTTCATAGCTCTTGCCAATGGATTCGTATTTCACCAAGTTCGGATAAGCTTTTTGAAGATCCTTATAGAACTGTTCCATCTGTTTCAGATCGTGGTACCTGTTCCAATTCATCGGAACCTTTGGGTTCGAAGGCGAGCCCACCGCGCGAAGACCAGCAATTTCTTTCTGCCCTTCCTCGGTTTTCTGTTGTGCCATACCCAGGCTCAAGCTCAATGTCATCGCCAGGGTCAGTATGTTATATCTTAATTTCATGGAATTTCTAGCTTATAGGGTTATATCAATGGTTTTCTCTCCGGCAGATGGACAGCCAACGGTCAATTGTACCTTTCCTTTGCCCTTAACCAACCAGGAAAAATTGGTCGAACCTCCTGCAGCCAACGTAGGATACAGCTGCAAGCGTTTGCCACTTAGGAATTTCTGCGATTTCTGGATCTCCAGAATGGATTTCATCTTGGATACATGCTTGATCCTATCCGCAATCTCCGGATAGACAGGCATAGCACCGGTATTGAATAGGCGTATTTCTATACGGTACACCTCATCGCCCAGGTTGGTCACTTTTGGTGCACTGAACTCCAGTTTGGCCATCGCTTTGGTCAATTTGACGATAAAGTCCGCATGCAATCGCCCAGATTCTTCCAAATGCTCGACCGGAGGATTCTGCCTGAATTTATCCACCACTCCCCCAACTTCTACTTCCTGTCCTGGAAAATCAGGATGATCGATTTTTGTCCAAGGAAGAATTGCCCCTTGGATCTGCTTCGCACGAACCCAATTGGCAAACCTATCCTCATCCTTTAACCCTTGGTTAGGCGGTGCTTTTTTACTGGTATCGGCTTGGCTTGGAATCCACCAAGATGGTGTAACAAAACTGAATTTACCGGTATGGTAATATACCGTACTGGAAAAGTTACCTCTTCCTGCTGGCATTTTAGGCGCATCGCCCAAGCTCTTCATATCCTTATTATATAGTTGGCTGATAATGGCCGAAATCTGAGTATCATTGCTCGTCCAGGATTTGGTGATCCTTTCGCTTGCTTTACGGGGATCGAACTGTTCCGGAACAGAAAGGTTATTCTGAAGACCAAAATGTAGAACGGTCGCGATCTGCGGGTGTTCAAATATCAGGTCGATGATGGCGCGGGTTTCAGGCTCTGAGGCGGCATAATCGCCGGTTTCCTGCTCGAAGAAAGGGTATTCAAAGGTAAAATTACGATCGATGTTCACCCCTCCAAGGCCATCTTCTCCAAATAGACCATCTTGATCTGTATCTAAGCCTTCTTTAAATAACTCGTAAGACCCCGATTCAGATTTCGTACGGTCAGCAACTACCATCAGGTCCGGATGTTCGGCATGTGACCGAAAAGGACCAGCAGGTAATTTAACACGCATCTGCGAGATGACCCCATCCTTATTCAGGTCTACATTCGGGTTTTCATCTATTCGCCCATCACGGTCGTTATCGATCTGTCTGCCATTGCCGGAAGCCCAATCCAACGTCTGGGCATTCCTTTTATACGCATCCACATTCAACACCGGTACAATCCAAATGGATTTATCCGATAAAAGCGTCTGCAATTCAGCAGCAGGTAGCGCAAGAATATGCTTGGCAACCGATAAGGCATTAATAGATCCGGCTAGATGTTTACCGTCTACCCCTGCCACGATCAACAAAGTAGGCTTTGCCTCCTTGCTGGATTGAATCTTTAACACAGGGATCTGCTCACCGGAAAAGGATTTTCCAATACTGACCTGTTCAACAAGCTTATTGGAACTGATGGATTGGATTTGTCCTTTGAGCGCATCGTAGCTTGGGTAATTCCATTGTGCGCTAGCTCCCAAAGGTATACAGGCAAGACAAAGTCTTAGAAACCAATATTTCATAATATTTAGGTGTTAGTTCTTCATAAAACTAATGATTTTCCGTAATTCAACAAATTAGCGGGGGTAACTTATTTGTTATGTGAATTTTTTAATAAATGCTTTCAGTAAATCAAGAAATTAGCCTATTTAAAAAGGGTTTTACAGGGTGAAAATTCCGCCGAGAAAAAAAATAATAATTTATTATGCATATCCCTTTTGTTTTAAGGAGATAAAACTTATTTTTGCATTCCAAAATACAGTGCGTAAAAACGCTGTAATTAAATTGATTAATAAATTTTAGTCCCTATAATATGCCCAATATTGGTAAAATAGCGCAGATTATCGGCCCAGTAGTTGACGTCAACTTTGCCGACAATGAAAATCTTCCTAAGATTTACGATGCATTGTACATTGAAAAAGACAATGGACAACGTATTGTATTAGAGGTTCAACAGCACTTAGGTGAGGAACGTGTTCGTACAATTGCAATGGATGCTACCGAAGGTTTAGTTCGTGGCATGAAAGTAGTTGATACTGGCGCTCCGATCAAAATGCCTGTTGGTGAAGAAATCAAAGGTCGTGTATTTAATGTTGTTGGTGATCCAATTGATGGTATCCAAGCATTGAACAAAGAGAATGGTCGTCCTATCCACAATGTACCTCCTAAATTTGAAGATCTATCAACAGAATCTGAAGTACTTTTCACAGGTATTAAAGTTATCGACTTGTTAGAGCCTTATGCTAAAGGTGGTAAAATCGGATTGTTCGGTGGTGCCGGTGTTGGTAAAACGGTATTGATCCAAGAATTGATCAACAACATCGCAAAAGGTCACGGTGGTCTTTCGGTATTTGCCGGAGTAGGCGAGCGTACTCGTGAGGGTAATGACTTATTGCGTGAGATGTTGGAATCAGGCATTATTAAATATGGTGACCATTTCATGGAAGGCATGGAAAAAGGCGAATGGCCTTTGGAAACTGTTGACTTGGAATTGATGAAGGATTCGAAATGTACGTTCGTATTCGGACAGATGAACGAGCCTCCAGGTGCACGTGCGCGTGTTGCTTTATCTGGACTAACTGTTGCGGAATACTTCCGTGATGGAGATGGCGAAGGTCAAGGTCGTGATATCCTTTTCTTCATCGATAACATCTTCCGTTTTACACAAGCAGGTTCTGAGGTATCCGCACTATTAGGTCGTATGCCATCAGCAGTAGGTTACCAACCAACGCTTGCTACCGAGATGGGTTTAATGCAAGAGCGTATTACTTCCACTAAAAACGGTTCCATCACATCTGTACAGGCGGTTTACGTTCCTGCGGATGACTTGACTGACCCTGCACCGGCGACAACTTTCGCCCACTTAGATGCAACTACCGTATTATCACGTAAGATCTCTGAGTTAGGTATCTACCCAGCGGTTGACCCATTGGATTCAACTTCTCGTATCCTTTCTCCAGCAGTATTAGGTGATGAACACTACAATACAGCACAACGCGTTAAAGAAATCCTTCAACGTTACAAAGAACTTCAGGATATCATCGCTATCTTAGGTATGGATGAGCTTTCTGAAGAGGATAAATTAACGGTACACCGTGCTCGTCGTGTTCAACGTTTCTTATCTCAGCCGTTCCACGTTGCGGAGCAGTTTACAGGTTTGAAAGGTTGTTTAGTAGACATCAAAGACACCATCAAAGGATTCAATATGATCATGGCTGGTGAGGTTGATGAATACCCAGAAGCATCCTTCAACTTAGTAGGTACCATCGAAGATGCTATCGAAAAAGGTAAAAAACTATTAGCAGAAGCAGTTTAGTTCTAGATATTAGATAATAGACATTAGATTTAAGACTCTGTTCAAAAGAGTAGAGTCTTAAATTGTTTTTCAGGGTCTACTATCTTATATCTCAAATCTATTATCTAAGCACAATGAAATTAACAGTAATTACTCCAGACAGATTAGCTTTCGAAGGCGACGTAACAGCCGTTACTGTCCCTGGTTCGGCGGGATCCTTTCAAATTTTGAAGGACCACGCGGCTATTGTGTCTACGCTAGAAGATGGCAAGGTCATTATTAAGAACAACAATATTGAGCAGGTCATTATTATTAATGGTGGTGTGGTCGAAGTAAAGGAAAACAATATCATCATTCTAGCGGAGGGAATAGCCGAGCAATAGATAGATAAATTCACAAGATAATGTAGCCCTTAAGACTTCAAGTTTTAAGGGCTATTTTTTTTGTGTTTTACTTCACTTTTCCTGGTTTTAGGAAGAATTTTCCGAGTTTTTGGAAAAATTAAAAAAAATCAAAAGTATACCAATTTTAATATTAGTCTACTAACCACAAAACTAAAAATGATAGAATTCCAATTTTTACAAAATAAAATTTTAATGAATTTAAATATTCGAAATAAAAAACTTTATCAAAATACTTTGTTTGGCTATTGTAAAGAATTTTAATTCGACCTAAATTAACAATCGGAAAAGAAAGCAGGCATTATGCAGTATTATAATCAGGAAACACTCATCTATTTAAATGGACAATTCGTAAAGGCAAATAATGCCGGAGTTGATCTATTCGGTCAGTCTTTACATTATGGTTATGGCGCCTTTGAAGGACTGCGTGCCTATAGTACCCATAACGGTACCCGCATCTTCAAAGCGGAGGAGCATTTCGAACGCTTACAGCAATCCTGTAAAGCCATCGGACTACCTTATTCTTGGGACAACAGGGAGCTGATCGAAAAGACCTATGAGCTTTTAGAAGTAAACAACCTAAGGGCGGCCTATATACGGCCATTGATTTATTCCGGATCGAACATGCACCTGACCGCTTCCGATCATGCCAACATCATGATTGCGGCCTGGGAATGGGGGCCTTATCTTGGACAGAACCTGATCAAGGTGAACATCTCCAAGATCGAACGCCCAAATCCAAAGTCCTTCCCGACCAGCGCGAAGGTTTCTGGACAATATATCAACTCCATTTTGGCAACCAGTGATGCGATCCAAAAAGGTTTTGATGAAGCTTTGTTAACTGACCAGGATGGGTTTGTGGCACAAGCATCCAGCGAGAACCTATTCTTAGAAAAGGATTTTAAAATATACACCCCTCCTTTGGGCAATATCTTCCCAGGAATTACCCGAGAAACGGTGATTGCTATCTGCAAGAGCCTAGGCTTTGAGATCATTGAAAAAAGATTATCGGTAAAAGACATTTACGAGGCCGACAGCGCCTTTTTGAGTGGTACCGCAGCAGGGATTATAGGAATTAAACAAGTAGACGATGTGGTATTCCCGGAAGAGTGGGAAGACAGCATCGGATCATCTATCCAACGAAAATATAAAAACTTAGTATTAGAGCAAGAGAATTATGAAGTCATCATCTGATAACCAGCAGGGAATCAACAAGTACAGCCGCATCTTCACACAAGATGAGACACAACCAGCAGCAAAAGCCATGTTATATGGGATCGGTCTGACCGATGCGGATATGGAAAAAGCGCAGGTCGGTATTGCGAGTATGGGTTATGATGGGAATACCTGTAACATGCACCTGAACGATCTGGCAGCCGTGGTAAAAAAGGGTATTTGGAACCATGACCTGGTCGGGTTGACTTTTGGAACTATTGGTGTCAGTGATGGGATGAGTAATGGTACTGATGGAATGCGCTATTCCCTGGTATCACGCGATGTGATAGCGGATAGTATCGAGACGATCTGTGGCGGTCAATACTACGATGGTGTGGTAGCCATTCCGGGATGTGATAAGAACATGCCAGGTGCTATTATGGCGATGGGAAGATTGAATCGCCCAGCCATTATGGTATACGGTGGAACCATCGCACCAGGACATTATAAAGGGGAAGAACTGAATATCGTATCGGCATTTGAAGCATTGGGCAAGAAAATAGCTGGAACGATCTCGGATGAGGATTATGATGGGGTGATCCGTCATACCTGTCCGGGTGCAGGAGCATGTGGTGGTATGTATACCGCCAATACCATGGCATCAGCGATCGAAGCCATGGGTATGAGTTTGCCCTACTCCTCTTCTAACCCTGCCACTTCCACCGAAAAACAGAAGGAATGTCTGGAAGTGGGTAAATATATCCGCATCCTATTAGAAAAAGATATCAAACCGACCGATATCATGACCCGTAAAGCATTTGAGAATGCGATGCGTATCATCGTGATCTTAGGCGGTTCTACCAATGCCGTGCTGCACTTTATTGCCATGGGACATGCGGTTGGTGTAGAAATTACCCCGGATGATTTCCAACGCATGTCGGACGAAACTCCGGTACTGGCAGATTTCAAACCATCAGGAAAATTCCTGATGCAGGATCTACACCAATATGGTGGTATCCCTGCGGTGATGAAATACTTGTTGGACGAAGGTTTATTACATGGCGACTGCCTAACGGTTACCGGAAAAACGGTAGCAGAGAACTTGGCGGAGGTAAAATCAATCATCGATTACAACCAGCCGATCATCCATGCATTGAACGATCCGATCAAAGCTACTGGCCATTTACAGATCCTTTACGGAAACTTGGCAGAAGAAGGCTCTGTGGCTAAGATCTCGGGAAAAGAAGGCGAGAAATTCACAGGTCCTGCCCGTGTATTCGATGGGGAGCATGATCTGGTCAAAGGATTGGAAACCGGACGCATCAAATCGGGTGATGTAGTCGTGATCAAAAACGAAGGCCCTAAAGGCGCCCCAGGTATGCCGGAAATGTTGAAACCAACTTCCTTGATCATCGGTGCTGGCCTTGGAACTTCCGTGGCCTTGATTACCGACGGTCGCTTCTCCGGTGGTACCCACGGATTCGTTGTGGGCCATATCACCCCTGAAGCCTACGAAGGTGGCCTGATCGGATTGGTTCAAGACGACGACATCATCGAGATCGACGCCGTCAACAACACGATCAACCTGAAAGTCTCCGACGACGAGATCGCTTCCCGCAGAGCAGCTTGGCAACAACCTGCCCTCAAAGTAAGCAAAGGCGTTCTTTACAAATACGCCAAATCTGTCGCCAACGCATCGAAAGGGTGTGTGACGGATTTGTAGGGAGTATTTAGTAGTTAGTATTTGGTATAAAGACCTATAGCGGAATTTATGCGCCCAAGGTCTAACTACTAAATACTAACTACTAACTACTAAAATCTATTTACAAAATACTAAAAAAAACATTAGTACAGCAGTAGCGACCCTAGGTCTAACTACTAAATACTAACTACTAAATACTAAAAAATGACAACACAGATCAGTGGTTCGAAAGCGGTCTTGGAGGCCTTAATCCACGAGGGAGTGGATACCGTATTCGGGTATCCGGGTGGGGCGATTATGCCGATCTACGATGCATTGTATGATTACAATGATCAATTGAGGCATATATTGGTGCGTCACGAACAAGGAGGAATTCATGCTGCTCAAGGTTATGCACGTACGTCAGGACGTGTGGGAGTGGCTTTTGCAACAAGTGGTCCAGGGGCAACCAACCTGGTCACTGGATTGGCGGATGCCATGATTGATAGCAATCCTATTGTTTGTATTACCGGACAGGTATTTGCATCCCTATTGGGAACAGATGCCTTTCAGGAAACCGACGTCGTCAATATTACCACCCCTGTTACCAAATGGAACTACCAGGTAACCGATGCCACCGAGATTCCGAGTGTGTTGGCAAAAGCATTTTACATTGCTCGTACCGGCCGTCCTGGCCCGGTATTGATCGATATCACCAAGAATGCCCAGATGCAGCTGTTCGATTATGAGGGATATACTTCCTGCGATCATATCCGCAGTTACCGTCCTGCGCCGATCGTGCGTAAGGAATATATAGAAGAAGCCGCAAAAGCGATCAATGCTGCGGAAAAACCTTTTGTCCTTTTCGGACAGGGGATTATCCTGGGTAAAGCAGAAGAGGAATTCAAAGCGTTCATCGAAAAGGCGGGTATCCCTTCAGCGAGTACCGTTATGGGCTTAAGTGCCTTGGAAACCAACCACCCATTACATGTGGGCATGTTGGGAATGCATGGTAACTACGCTCCGAATGTCATGACCAATGCATGTGATGTGTTGATCGCGATCGGTATGCGTTTCGATGACCGTGTAACTGGGCGTTTGGATAAATATGCAAAACAAGCGAAAGTAGTGCACCTGGACATCGACCCTGCGGAGATCGATAAGAATGTGAAAGCACATTATCCGGTGTGGGGCGACTGTAAGGAAACCCTTCCCCTATTGACATCGCTTATTGATAAAAAGGATCACAGTGCATGGTTACAGCAATTCCGCGACCTGGAAAAAGAGGAGATCAAAGAGGTAATTCACGATGAACTGAACCCGACTTCAGATATCCTGACCATGGGTGAAGTGATCAAAACCTTGAACGAGCTAACAGGTGGTGATGCTGTCATTGTTACCGATGTTGGTCAGCACCAGATGGTAACCTGCCGTTACGCCAAGTTCAACCAGTCCAAATCCAACGTAACTTCTGGAGGATTGGGAACCATGGGATTCGGCCTGCCAGCAGCCATTGGCGCTTGGTATGGTGCTCCGGAAAGGGATGTGGTAGCTATCATCGGGGATGGTGGTATACAGATGACCATCCAGGAATTGGGAACCATCATGCAATTCGGTGCCAAAGTGAAGATCCTTATCCTGAACAATGAATTCTTGGGTATGGTACGTCAGTGGCAACAACTCTTCCACGACAAGCGTTATTCCTTTGTGAATATCACCAGCCCTGATTTTGTAGCGGTGGCAAAAGGATATTACATCGATGGGAACAAAATCTCCGAACGTAAGGATTTAAAAGATGCCTTGAAGGCCATGTTGGACCACGATGGATCGTACCTATTGGAAGTGATGGTGGGCAAGGAAAACAACGTTTTCCCGATGGTGGCGCAAGGAACTAGTGTATCAGAAATTAGATTGAAGTAAAATGGAAAAGCAAGAATATACCGTAACCCTATATACAGAAAATTCGATCGGTATGATCGGACGCATCTCGGGAATCTTCTCCAGACGCAAAATCAACATTGAAAGCTTGAACACCTCGCCTTCGGAGGTGGATGGTATCCATCGTTTCACTATTTTGATTACTGAATCTGAAGAAGTGGTCAGGAAACTTTGCCGCCAGATCGAAAAGCAGGTGGAGGTTTTGAAAGCGTATTACAATACCAATGATGAATTGATTTGGCAAGAACAGGCGCTTTACAAGGTTCCGGCGGATGTGATCGCCGAGAAAGCCTATGTGGAAAGGCTGTTGCGGCAATATGGAGCGAATGTCGTGGTTATCCGGAATGATTACATCGTGTTTGAAACAGCAGGTCATCGGGAGGAAATCGATAGGTTAACAGAAGAACTTGGAAAATACAACCTGATTGAATTTGTGCGTGGTGCCCGTATCGCTATCATTAAAGATAGTGCTGGTTTCCACTCGAAACTGAAACAGTTCGAACGGGAAGAACCTTCGCAAGAAGTGGTAGAAAACGAATTCCTTGATCAACAGGATAAGGTTTTTACCATGTAAAACTCTTTTAAGGAGACAACAGATTAATTCATCAGGTTATTAATTCATTAGGTTAAAAAAACAACAATGGAACATGTTTTCAAATTCATAAAAGACAGTCGTTTGGCTTTCATCAAATTGATCGATGGATTATCCAACGAGCAGTTGAACGAAATCCCTGAAGGCTTCAATAATAATATCATCTGGAACTTTGGACATATCGTCGTAAGCACACAGACCTTGGTCTATACGCGTACAGGCATCCGCGAAGGGGTCAATTGGGTAAAGTATGTAGATTCTTATGCCAAAGGCACAAAACCGGCCTATACCGTAAAGCCTGAAGAGGTAGAGGAGCTGAAAAAAATAGCGATAGAAAGCATCGAGGCTATTGAAATCGACTACAAAGCGGGGCTATTTGATATCATTACGCCATATGAAACAGGTACCTACTTCGCTAAGCTGAATAGCATCGAAGATGTTTTAACAACGACGGCCGGACATGATAACCTTCACTTCGGCTATGCCGTCGCACAGAAACGCATAATCAACATCAATAACTAACATAATTCTGAAAAGAAAAATATTTTAAAAACAGGAAGATAATGGCAAATTATTTCAACACCTTACCGATTAGAGAGCAATTGAACCAATTGGGAATTGCAGAATTCATGGACTCAGCGGAATTTGCTGATGGCGTAGAAGCTTTAAAAGGTAAAAAAATCGTAATCGTAGGCTGTGGTGCACAAGGTTTGAACCAAGGTTTGAACTTGAGAGATAGTGGTTTGGATGTATCCTATGCTTTACGTAAAGAAGCTATTGAACAAAAAAGAGATTCTTGGAAAAACGCTACGGACAACAATTTCAACGTAGGTACCTACGAAGAATTGATCCCTACAGCGGATTTAGTGATCAACCTGACACCAGATAAACAACATACATCGGTTATCAATGCCGTAATGCCTTTGATGAAACAAGGCGCTACCCTATCCTACTCTCATGGATTCAACATTGTGGAGGAAGGCATGCAGATCCGTCCGGATATTACGGTGATCATGGTGGCTCCTAAATGTCCAGGTTCAGAGGTTCGCGCAGAATACCTAAGAGGATTTGGTGTCCCGACCTTGATCGCTGTACACCCAGAAAACGACCCGCAGGAAAAAGGTTGGCCAGAAGCGAAAGCTTACTGTGTAGGAACTGGCGGTCACCGCGCAGGTGTCCTAAAATCATCCTTCGTAGCCGAAGTTAAATCGGATTTGATGGGTGAGCAGACTATCCTATGTGGATTGTTGCAAACAGGCTCGATCCTTTCATTCGACAAAATGGTGGAAAAAGGAATCGACCCGGGCTATGCATCGAAATTGGTACAATACGGTGTGGAAGTAATTACCGAAGCCTTGAAACACGGTGGTGTAAGCGGCATGATGGATCGTTTGAGCAACCCTGCAAAGGTTAAGGCATTTGAACTTTCTGAAGAATTGAAGGATATCATGCGTCCTTTGTTCCAGAAGCACCAAGATGATATCATGTCTGGGCATTTCAGCAAGACCATGATGGAAGACTGGGCAAATGGCGATGCCAACCTATTGAAATGGCGTGCAGAGACCGGTGAAACCGCATTCGAAAAAACACCAGCAGGCGATGTAAAGATCGACGAGCAGGAATATTTCGACAATTACGTATTGATGTCGGCATTTATCCGTGCAGGGGTAGAATTAGCGTTCGAAACCATGGTTCAAGCAGGAATCAAACCAGAATCTGCATACTATGAGTCGCTACACGAAACACCTTTGATCGCCAATACCATCGCTCGTAAAAAATTATTTGAGATGAATCGCGTGATTTCAGATACGGCAGAATATGGTTGTTACTTGTTCGATCAAGCATGTAAACCATTGTTGGCAGATTTCATGAAAAAGATTGATACTGATGTGGTTGGAAAGAACTACAATGAAGGAAAAGATGGGTCGGTAGACAATATTAAGTTGGTACAGATTAACGAAAAACTACGCAATCACGAGGTAGAAGTGGTAGGTAGAAAATTGCGTAAAGCAATGACAGCGATGAAAGCTATCAAAACTGTTTAATTTTTCGTAAATTAGTAGATGGTTTAAAGGGTAAAATTATGATTATCATAATTTTACCCCTTTGAATTATCAAACCAACCAAGTAATAGAGAGAAATGGGAAAAACATTAGTAGAAAAAATTTGGAATGCACACGTCGTCAAGCGTCAAGAAGGGTTTCCAGATATGTTATATATCGACACCCACTTGATCCACGAAGTGACTTCCCCACAAGCATTTGATGGATTACGTAAGCGCGGACTTCCCGTGTTCCGCCCGCAACAAACGGTAGCTACTGCCGACCATAACGTGCCCACATTAAACCAACACCTTCCGATCCAAGAGGAACTATCCCGCTACCAAGTGGATATGCTGACCAAAAACTGTAAGGAATTCGGAATTGAACTATACGGTTTGGGGCATCCCTACCAAGGTATCGTCCATGTGATCGGCCCAGAATTGGGTATCACCCTTCCCGGCAAAACGATGGTATGTGGCGATAGTCATACCTCTACCCATGGTGCCTTTGGCGCTATAGCCTTCGGAATCGGAACCTCGCAGGTAGAGCAGGTATTTGCGACGCAATGTTTATTGCAGCAAAAACCAAAGACGATGAAAATTGAAGTGAACGGTGAATTAGGGAATGGTGTCGGTGCAAAAGACATCATCCTGTACATCATCTCCAAGATATCAGCAGCCGGAGGTACCGGTTATTTCGTGGAATACGCAGGATCTGCGATCCGCTCCTTGAGTATGGAAGGTCGTATGACCATCTGTAACATGAGTATCGAAATGGGTGCTCGTGGAGGATTGATCGCACCGGATCAAACCACTTTTGATTATATCGATGGCCGTGAGTTCGCACCGAAAGGTGAGCAATGGGATCAGGCATTGGCCTATTGGAAAACGTTATACTCGGATGAGGATGCTGTTTTCGATGAGGTATTGACCTTTGATGCTGCTGATATCCAGCCCATGATTACTTATGGTACCAACCCAGGTATGGGAATCGGTGTTACGGAAGAAATCCCAACAACGGAATCCCAACCAGAGAACGAAAGACCATCTTACCAAAAAGCATTGGACTACATGGGTTTCCATGATGGTGAAGGCGTTTTGGGCAAACCGGTGGATTATGTGTTCATCGGTAGCTGTACAAACTCCCGCATTGAGGATCTACGTCAGGTTGCTGCCTTTGTAAAAGGGAAGCAGAAAGCCGACAATGTGGAAGTATGGATCGTTCCTGGATCAAAACAAGTTGAAGCCCAAGCCAAACAAGAGGGTATCGATAAGGTGTTCGAAGAAGCGGGATTCATGCTTCGCGAACCTGGATGTTCGGCATGCCTAGGCATGAACGAGGATAAGATCCCTGCAGGTAAATACTGTGTTTCTACTTCTAACAGAAATTTCGAAGGTAGACAGGGACCGAATGCAAGAACCCTATTAGTAAGCCCGTTGACTGCTGCCGCTGCCGCAGTAACCGGTAAAATTATGGATGTAAGGGAATTGGTGTAAGCAGAAATTGTAATCAAGCATGAAAAAATTTGAAAAATTAAATTCTACGGTAGTTCCTCTACCGATAGAGAATATAGATACCGATCAGATCATTCCAGCTCGTTTCTTGAAGGCTACAACCCGTGAAGGATTTGGTAATAACCTGTTCCGCGATTGGAGATTCGACAGCAATGACCAACCTAAAGCCGATTTCGTAATGAATGACCCGACCTACCAAGGTAAAATCCTGGTAGCCGGTAAAAACTTTGGTTGTGGATCCTCCCGCGAACATGCGGCCTGGGCCATTCAGGACTATGGTTTTGATGTGGTGGTAAGTTCCTTCTTCGCCGATATCTTCAAAGGGAATGCCCTGAACAATGGGGTATTGCCTATTACGGTGCCTGAAGACTTCCTGGAGAAGATCTTCGAGAAGGTATTCGAAAATCCGGAAACGGCGATTGAGGTAGATCTGGAAAATCAGACTATCAAAATTGCTGAGACAGGAGAATCCTATGCGTTTGAAATCAACCCATACAAGAAATCCTGTTTGATCAATGGTTATGATGATATTGATTTCATCTTGAGCCATAAAGCGGAAATCGAAGCTTTTGAACAAAACAGATAATGTCCAAAAGCATCCATATTGATCGTTTAAACCTGGCCTATGCCGGGAAAAGTATATGGAATGACCTGTCATGGACCATATATCCAAACGAACACTATGTTTTAGGCGGGAAAAGTGGATCAGGCAAAACTTCTTTGGGCAAATACCTCGCTGCGCATCATGATGCAGTTTACATCGCCAACTGGTATCAATTTACCAATTTAGAAGGCGATAGAAACTTTTACTATCAGCAGCGGTATAACCGCCACCAAGGAAAAGATACCCTGACAGTTCGAGGAGAACTAACGCATTATGCCCAGAAAGAAGGATTAGACATTCGGGATATCCAACATAAACTACAGGCCTTTGGCTATGAGGAGGTGTTGGATTCCCAATTGATCGAACTTTCGAGTGGTGAACATAAAAAACTGCAATTGATCAAGGGTTTATGGTTAAAACCAACCTTATTGATCATTGATGAGCCTTATACCGGCCTGGATAAACAGTCCAGAAAGGTATTGAATGAATGGTTGGATGAACTGGTAACAGAAGGTGTACAGCTCATACTGATCACAAACGATGAGCAAGTTCCGAATTCCATCAATAGCTATGCGCATATTGTAGAAGGGAAACTTGTTCGGGAAGAAAAACAGGATGCATTGATCCAGGATGCTGTACGGCAGCAAAAAAACATCCCGGAATTTCTCAAGGTCATCCCACATACAGATCATGAGTACATGTTCCAATTAAAGGATGTACACATCAAGTATGGTGAAAAAGAGGTGCTAAAGGGCATTGATTGGGAAGTGAAAGTGGGCGAACGCTGGTTGCTTCAAGGGGCGAATGGTTCTGGAAAGTCCACCTTGCTTAGCTTAATAAATGGCGATCATCCACAATCCTACGGATTGGATATCTCCTTGTTTGGAAAGAAAAGAGGCTCGGGTGAGAGCATTTGGGATATCAAGGAAAAAATAGGGATGATATCTCCCGAAATGCATTGGTATTTCGATCAACAAGCCACCGTGTGGCATACCTTGGCATCAGGCTTCTACGATAGTATCGGATGGTTTATCGATGTCAAATTCCAGGAGAAGAAACAGATCGAAGAACTGATGGACTTTTTTGATCTTACGGAATATAAAGATCATTTATTATACAGTCTTCCCTTGGGAAAACAACGCCTAGCCCTATTGGCGCGAAGCATCATTAAAAATCCACCACTTTTAGTGCTGGATGAACCTTGCCAGGGATTAGATTACAATCAGGCAAGATATTTCAATGATGTGGTCGATGAATTATGCCAGTATGGCAAAACATTGATCTACGTGGGGCACTACGAGAGTCAACTACCGAAAGGGATTGACCATAAAATTGAATTAGCGCATGGCCAGGTAAAAGCCATTGAACATAACATAGAAAACGTTTTAAAATAACATGAAGAAGAACATTCTTATTATTCCAGGTGATGGAATTGGACAAGAAGTTACAACTTGGGGTAAACAGGTATTGAACCGTATTGCAGAAAAATATAACCATGAATTTATTTTTGATGAGGCTATTATGGGCCACACGGCAATCGAAGCTACCGGAAATCCCCTACCCGATGAAACATTAGAAAAAGCAAAAGCATCGGATGCCATCCTTTTTGGTGCCATCGGACATGCTAAATACGATAATGATCCTTCCGCAAAGGTACGCCCAGAGCAAGGTCTCTTGAAAATCCGTAAAGAACTCGGCTTGTATGCCAACCTTCGTCCTATCCTTTTGTTCGATGA
The DNA here is from genome assembly GCF_002734245.1 of Sphingobacterium sp. 1.A.4. Classification (NCBI taxonomy): domain Bacteria; kingdom Pseudomonadati; phylum Bacteroidota; class Sphingobacteriia; order Sphingobacteriales; family Sphingobacteriaceae; genus Sphingobacterium; species Sphingobacterium sp. 1.A.4. Next base: position 60,743 of record NZ_PEAZ01000128.1, on the reverse strand, counting down.
ACTTTTGGATGCTTCCAGCCTAAAACCAGAAGTTTTGCGCGGTACAGATATCCTATTCTTCCGTGAATTAACTGGTGATGTTTATTTCGGAGAGAAGAAACGCAATGAGGATAATACCTTCGCATCCGATCTGATGAACTACCACCGTTATGAGGTAGAGCGGATCACACGCAAAGCCTACGACGCAGCAAGAACAAGAAATAAAAAGCTCTGCTCTGTAGATAAGGCGAATGTATTGGAAACGTCCCGTCTATGGCGTGAAGTGGTTCAGGAAATTGCCAAGGAATATCCTGACGTGGAAACAGAACATATGTTCATTGATAATGCAGCCATGCAATTGGTGAAAAACCCGAAGAAATTCGATGTGGTACTGACCGCTAACCTTTTTGGGGATATCCTAACCGACGAGGCTTCGCAGATTGCAGGCTCGATGGGCATGTTGGCATCTGCATCCATTGGTGATGGAACTGGCTTTTTTGAACCTATCCATGGCTCTGCCCACGATATCGCCGGCCAGAACAAAGCTAATCCATTAGCTTCTATCCTATCCGCAGCTTTGATGTTAGATATTGCTTTCGGATTGCAGGATGAGGCTAAAGCGGTAACCAATGCTGTCTCGGGAACATTGAAAGCAGGCTGGAGAACAGGCGATATTGCCAATGCAGAAACCGCTGCAGACAAGATCTTTGGAACCGAAGAAATGGGTGCCAAGGTATTGGAATTTTTAAAGTAGATTTTGAAAAAGAATAAACCAAGGTATAAACATAAATAGATATTGATATGTTACACGATCCTAATCACTTATATATTTTCGACACGACCTTACGTGATGGCGAACAAGTACCAGGATGTCAGTTGACAACCCCCGAGAAAGTCGAGATCGCGAAAGATTTAGAACGCTTGGGCGTAGATGTTATCGAAGCAGGATTCCCTGTTTCCAGTCCTGGCGATTTCCAATCGGTAGTGGAACTTTCCAAAGCGGTGAACGATGTGATCATCTGTGCGTTGACCCGTGCGAATAAGAATGATATCGATGTGGCTGCTGACGCCCTTAAGTATGCGAAAAGACCACGTATCCACACGGGTATTGGCTCTTCGGATATGCACATCAAATACAAATTCAACAGCACCAGGGAAGAAATTTTAGAACGTGCGGTAGCTGCTGTAAAACATGCGAAATCCTATGTGGAAGATGTGGAGTTTTATGCAGAGGATGCTGGCCGTGCGGATTTGGAATTCCTGGCAAAGATGATCGAAGCGGTAATTGGCGCAGGCGCAACTGTAGTCAACATCCCAGATACCAATGGTTATTGCTTGCCTGACCAATACGGTGCTAAAATCAAGTACTTAAAAGACCATGTGAGCAATATCGACCAAGCCATCATATCGGCACATTGCCACAATGACCTTGGCTTGGCAACGGCAAATTCCATTGCGGCTATCCAAAACGGAGCCCGCCAGGTAGAATGTACCATCAACGGTATTGGCGAACGCGCAGGAAATACCTCCTTGGAGGAAGTAGCGATGATATTGAAGGTACATCAGCATTCGTTTAGAAATTTAAGTTCCAATATCGACAGCAAAATGTTCACTTACATTTCCCGTAAGGTGAGTGATATGATGAACATGCCGGTGCAACCGAACAAAGCCATCGTTGGCCGAAATGCTTTTGCACATAGCTCCGGAATCCATCAGGATGGTTTCTTGAAACACCGTGAAAATTATGAGATCATCCGTCCAGAAGATGTGGGCTTGGAAGAAGCAGATATCATTTTAACTGCTCGTTCTGGTCGCCATGCGCTTAAACACCATTTAGAGCGCTTAGGTTATCATTTAGACAAAGATACTTTAGCAGATACCTACCAACGGTTTCTAGTCCTTGCAGACGCTAAAAAAGACATCTGCGACGAAGACCTGCTTACCTTGGTGAAATAATATTTAGATGAGCTTGGATTTATCAACCTTAACCCTAGACTCTCAAGCCGCAAAAGAAAGAATCAAAGATGTGGTTGTCCGCACGCCGCTGCAGTACAACCATCATCTTTCTGAAAAGTACGGTGCCGAAGTTTACCTTAAAAGAGAAGACCTTCAGGTCGTTCGTTCCTATAAACTTAGGGGCGCTTTCAACAAAATATCCAGCCTTTCTCCTGAAGAAAGAGCCAATGGGGTGGTTTGTGCCAGTGCAGGAAACCATGCCCAAGGCGTAGCCTTATCCTGCAAACGTTTGGATATCAAAGGCGTGATCTTCATGCCTGGGCCTACACCTCGCCAAAAAATTACCCAGACCGAAATGTGGGGAAACGGTAATATTGAGATCGTCCTGATCGGAGATACCTTCGACGATTGCCAAAAGGCCGCTTTGGATTATGCCAAGGAACACGGCATGACCTTTATCCCACCTTTTGATGACCTTAAGATCATTGAAGGCCAAGGAACGGTCGCTGTGGAAATCTTAGAAGATCTTCCGGATCTGGATGTGGTATTCATCCCCATCGGTGGTGGTGGTCTATCCTCAGGGGTAAGCTATTACTTCAAGAAGCATGCGCCTCAGGTCAAATGTTATGGTGTAGAACCGGAAGGTGCGGCATCCATGCAGGCTGCTTTGCAGCAAGGAGAACCCGTAGAACTCGACCAGATCAATAAATTTGTGGATGGTGCTGCCGTGAAGAAAATCGGCAAGCTGACCTTCGATATCAGTTCCCAATTGTTGGATAGCGTAAAGTCCATTCCTGAGGGAAAGATCTGTACCACGATTTTACAACTGTACAATAAAGACGCTATTGTTGCCGAACCAGCAGGGGCACTTTCCATTGCTGCGCTGGAATTCCATAAAGAGGAAATCAAAGGCAAAAAAGTTGTTTGTATCATTTCAGGTGGCAACAACGATATCGATCGCATGAGCGAGATCAAGGAGATGTCTTTACTATATGAGGGCTTCAAGCATTACTTCATCGTTCGCTTCCCACAACGGCCAGGAGCCTTACGTCTCTTGGTGACCGAAGTGTTGGGTCCCAAAGACGATATTACCCGTTTCGAATACATCAAAAAAACAGAACGCGAACGCGGTCCAGCGTTAATTGGTATTGAATTAAACAATCCAAATGATTATATTTCATTTATAGAACGGTTAAAGGAATACAAATTCGACTTTATCGAGGTCAATAAAGACCAAACATTGTTCGAATACCTCGTTTAAACAGCAACTAACCCTCCACTATAATAGGATGTAACGGCCGACAGAAATTGTTGGCCGTTGCTCTTTTACACGTAATCCCAACAATTTTTGTTACAATTCAATAAATTATTTCGCTTTAATCAAGCTCCTGAAAATTATTTTTTTTGTTAATAATCAAACTATTACGCTTTAATTTTATTTTAGATATATAGAAACCTATAAAATCAGGAGGAAAACATGAAAGCTTATTCAATCATTTTATGCTTGATGGTCATGTGCAGCCTTGGCTTTGCACAGATAAAAACACCGCCACAAGCACCAGGTCAAAAAGCACCCGCTCAAAAAGCACTTGCCCAGAAACTAAGTCCAGCAGACAGTACGATGGTCAAAACCAACGATGGGGTTACCATTAATATCCATTACAGCAGCCCTTCCTTAAAAGGCCGCAAGATCGGAACGGAGGTGGCAGAATTTGGTAAAGTATGGCGCACAGGCGCAAATGCTACCACCACCATCTCCTTCGACAACAATGTCACCATCAATGGAAAAGCCTTAGAAGCTGGAAAATACGGCATCCATACCATCCCTGGCGAAGCCAATACCACCATTATCTTCAATAAGACTTGGGACCAATGGGGTACTAAATACGATCAGAAGGATGATGCGTTGCGCGTTGATGTCAAGAACGACAAATTATCGAGTAGCCAGGAAAGGATGAAAATCATGGCCGATAAATCTGGCAAGGTGAGCATTGCTTGGGGAACTTATGGCGCTTCCTTCCAAGTAAAAGTAGCCAATTAACAAACGCAGCCAAGAAGCCGCAAAAAGAAACTAAAAGAAACTAAAAAGCCCCCCAGAAATAATATCCAGGGGGCTTTTTTGATAACAAAGAGTTTATTCTTAAATATCCACTACCGCATCCATCATGAAATCCTCATTCTTCAAATGCACGATTTCGGTTGCTTTTTCGTAGTTCGTCGATTTCTTCGAGAAGAAATCGTGTTGTGTCGTCTCGGTGTTCAAACCGTTCAAAACAATCGGATTGACCTGTTTTACTTCAAAAATAGGATCAAACCCTAAGTTCATCAAGGCTTTATTACCATTGTAGCGAACGTATTCCTTTACCTCAGCTGTTAAACCTACCACCGTATACAATTCTTCGGTGTATTTGATCTCATTTTCATAAAGATCGTTCAATAAGGCTAAGAAACGTTGTTTCACTTCTTCCTTGTTTGGAAGCTTCGCAAATACTTCCTGCGCGATCAATCCTACGAATACTCCGTGGATGGACTCATCGGCAACAATTTTTTTGATGATATCGGCAGATGCAACCATCTGTCCTTGTCCACACAACCATAATGGCAGGAAGAATCCAGAGTAGAAAAGGAAAGATTCCAACAGTACGGAAGCAGCCAAAGCCATGAACAATTCTTCATCCGTCACCTTTTCCTTATCGATTGCACGGTAATGGCTATCGATGGTAGATGCTTTATACTGTAAGAATTTGTTCTGGGCAACCCAACCGAATACATCGTTGATCTCGTTGGTGGTAGAAACCGTGGTAAAAATGGTCGAATATGATTTGGCGTGGATCGCTTCCATCATACACATGTACGATAATACAGCTTTGTTCTGTAAGGAATCGATATGATCGATGATCTTAGGCATACCGGTGTGGCTCTGAAGGGTATCCAACAGTGTCAAACCACCTAAGGCTTTCTTATAACACTCTTTCATATCCCAACTCAATCCTTTCCAGCTATCAATATCCTTGGAAGGAATGTATTCCGTATCGATCCAGAACTGGCGGATATTTTGTTCCCAGAACATCAATGCATAGTCGTTGTCCGGTGTATTCCAGTTTACGGCTGTAAATTGTTTACTCATTTTTATAGGTGTCCCCTCTTTTTAATATTTTAATAATTCTTTTCTGACAGCTTATGCTGAACAAGAAATACATTCTTCAATAGTTGATTTACGCGTACGGGTATAGTACAGCGATTTTAATCCCAGTTTATGGGCGTAGATGTAATATTTTGCCAAGTCACGGGTAGAATCCTTTGAATTCGTGTGCAAGATCGTCGATACCCCTTGGTCAATGTGACGTTGGATCACCGAGATCAGTTTCAACACCTTCATCTGATCCATMTCGTATGCCGATTTGAAGTAGAAGTAGTTATCATTCGTCAAATAAGGCATTGGGTAGTAAGTGGTACTATCTCCATACTCTCTCACCTCGATGATGTCCACGATAGGCATAACAGAAGCCGTCGCGTTCATGATGTAAGAAGTAGATTGGTTCGGAGCAATGGCCAAACGGTAAGCATGGTAGATACCGTGTTCCGCCACCTGTGCTTTTAGGTTGGTCCAATCTTCTACGGTTGGAATATGGATGCCTGCGAACAATTCTTTCACCTTGTCGGTTTTAGGTTGGAATTCACGGATCAAATATTGATCGAAATACGTTCCATCCGCATAGCCCGATTTTTCAAATCCTACGAAAGTTCTTTGGCGTTCCTTAGCAATCTCCATCGATGCCTCCAACGAATAGTAGTTCATCATCATGAAGAAGGTATTGGCGAAATCCAATGCTTCTGTAGATTCGTACATGATGAAGCTCTTCGCTAAATACCCGTGAAGGTTCATGGCACCTAGTCCTACCGAATGCAATTCGCGGTTAGCTTTAGCGATGGAGGGAACCATTTCGATATCCGTTACATCGGTTACTACTGTTAAGGCACGCATAGCGGTCTTCACCGTTTCCTTGATGCGTTTATTATCCATCACTGTAGCAATGTTCAAAGATCCCAGGTTACAGGAGATCCCGTAACGGATGGTATCTTCTTTACCGTAGATGTTGATATCAGAAACTTCGGAGATCTGCATGATCTCTGTACATAGGTTCGAGAATTTAACTCTTCCCAATCCGTTCAACGCGTGTGCACGGTTGGTGTTCTCCTTGAAGAAGATGTATGGGTATCCCGACTCTTTTTGCGTTTGTGCAATTTTCACTAACAAGTGACGGGCATTGATTTTTTTCTTTTTAACGTTAGGGTTCGTGATCAGTTCATCATACATCACGTCCATATCCAACTCATCCAGGTACTGACCATACTCCTGCATAACCGTATGCGGATAGATCAAATAACAAGGCTCATCTTTCTCTGCCAATTCCATGAATTTATCTGGAACGATGATACCAATGGATAAAGACTTGATACGTACTTTCTCATCCACATTGATTTTCTTACAATCCAAGAATTCTTCAATGTCCGAGTGGAAAATATTCAAATAGACAGCTCCTGCACCAGGACGTTGTCCCAATTGATTGGCATACGAGAAGGTATCTTCCATGATTTTCATGATCGGAAGAACACCACCTGCGCGGCCATCAACTCCTTTGATCGCTTCACCACGTGCGCGGATCTTTGAAATATTGAAAGACACACCACCACCAATAGATGATAATTTCATGGCCGAATCCACCGCATAACCAATACCGTTCAGGTTATCGCCGATCTCATCCAAGAAACAGGAAACCAATTCGCCGGAACGTTTCTTTCCAGCGTTCAAGAACGTCGGGGTAGCGGGTTGATATTCTTGATTGATCATGATCTCTGCATACTCGATAGCTTTTTGAACGCCTTCTTCTCTTGCTAAGAACAAAGAAACCGCCACCACACGGTCTTCGTAACGCTCTAGGAATTTCTCACCAGAATCATCGCGAAGCGCATAACTTTGGAAAAACTTGAAGGCCGCCATAAAAGATTGGAAACGGAATTTCTTTGCATACACAAAGTTGAATACCTCTTCCATTTGCTCAAACGTAAACCATTCGTAGAAATTGATGTAATAGTTGTTTTCTACCAAATAATCGATTTTTTCCTTCAAGTTGTAGAAGAACACGGTGTTCTTGTTCACATACTCCAAGAAATAGGCGCGCACAGCCTCCTTGTCCTTATCAAGGCTGTACTCGTCATCATGTTTGATCATGATTTCGTTATTAAGCAATATCCAATTTTTCGCTACCTCGTTTGCTATCATAGTATTGGTTTTTAATGATGTCAATAAATTGATTAATATCTTCCAATGTACCAGAAAGTTCGAATTTCATGGCCGTTGGGATTTCGAATTCTGTGCTGATCTTATCAGCTGCTATCGCATAGTTCCTTCCCCAGTTGCGGTTTCCGCTGGATGTTACCGAGTAGATCATATGGCTTTGCATGGTCAATAACTGAGCGGTCTTATCCGGTACTTTACCAAAATTGGTGGTATAAGTGACCAAATGTCCCGGCTCCGAGATCTCCATATGCTCCTCAATACGGATGGCTTTCCATCCCGTAACTTGGATCACCTTGTTGATAAAGCGCTCCACATTACCGGTTCTTGAATCGTAATATAAATTAATCATGGTCCTTTAGGTTTATGGATTAATTACAGGGCAATCTGATCCAACTCTTCTGGCTTAAATCCGATGATTCTATTTTTGATTTCGTCGTTCTCCAATACAATCACGGTAGGAACGGTACGTACTTTGAACTTAACAGCTAATTCCGGCTCATCAAATGGATTGATAGTTTCGTAGGCAATACCTTTGTTGTCTAGGTAAGCCGATACCTGTGCGCATGGTGCACAGTCATTTTTTTCGAATTTAATGATTCTTGCCATGTTATATTAAGTTGAAAAAGAATTTGGGCTTTTTGAGCTCTGCTTCTTTGTTTAAATAAAAAAACGATTGAAATGAGATGGTTTCATACTCATGTAGAACAAATATCCCATATTTTTTAACGTAGGAGGTAATGATACTTTTCCACATTCATGTGGATTCCGTTGGTAAAACCCACTTGGTTACCTCGAATAATTAGTAAGGTGTTCGTTTTCAATTCACTGAGGATGTTGATAACTTTAAATTAGCACTTTGTAGCTATTTGTTGACTCCCTTTTTCTTCCTCTTTTTATTGTCAAAATATAAGAGAATTTTTGGTTAATTATAACAAATTAGTTATATATAAATCTTCCCTTAGCATCCCAATAATATATTGTTAAATTAGCGTTATCAATTTCGAAACAAACACCCAAATGATTATGAAATTCAAATTTTTATTACCCTTTTTATTTCTGAGTTCTTTTGGAAGCCTACAAGCTCAAGAAAGCTTGACCTTTCAAAAACCACCAACAGAAATAATGGCACTCGCCGATTATCAGCGACCTCCGACCGTAAGGATCAGTACCGATAAAAAATGGGTACTCTTCTCCTACCGCCCAACCTACAAAAACTTGGCAGAACTGGGCGTGGAAGAAACCAGATTGGCCGGTCTACGCATCAATGCCAAAGCGAGTATTTCTAGTACCGAAACCTACTTTGATGCCTTGAGCCTGCAGTCTATTGATGGCGAGGACCTGATCAAGATCAACCTTCCGGAGAATGCCTTGATCTCCAATATCGATTTTTCCCCAGATTCCAAAAAACTGGCGTTTACCAATACTAATGAAAACGGCGTTGCCCTTTTCATTTACGATATTGCCAGCAAAGAATTGAAAAAAATAACGGATTACAACCTGAATGCCATTGTACATTCACCGTTCACTTGGTACACGCAGCCGTCATCGCGAGGAACGACGCCATCTTCCGACAAACTTTTAATAAGCTTGGTCAATCCATCTACCGCGCAAACCGACAAGAAAAACAGCTTGGCTACCGGTCCGATTATTTCCAATGCGGATGGTACAGTTTCCCAATTAAGAACTTACCAGGATCTATTGAAAACACCGGCTGATGAGGCTGAATTCCAACGATTGGTCACTTCCACCCTGGTTTGGGTAGACCTTTCCGGAAAAACGGAACCCTTCAAAGCTGCGGATATGTATATGGGCTCTTCCATCTCTCCAGACGGACAATACGTGATGGTCACAACCCTTAAAAAACCATTTTCCTATGTGGTTTCTTTAGGAAGTTTCCCTACCGAGACCAATGTATATGACCTGAAGGGCAACCTGATCAAAAAAGTGAATGAAACTGCATTGATGGAGATCATGCCGAAGGGCTTCTCTTCAACCCGTCCTGGAAAAAGATCCATGTCATGGCGTTCGGACAAAGCAGCAACCCTATCCTTTGTTCAAGCATTGGATGGTGGAGATGCGAACAAACCGGCGGAATTCCGTGATGAGCTCTTCAACTGGGAAGCTCCATTTCAGTCGGAGCCAAAATCAATGATGAAAATCGCAGACCGCTACGCGGGAGTGGTTTGGGGGAATGATGACTATGCCTTGGTATACAGCCAATGGTATGATACCAGAAACTCGAAAACCTACCTGTTGAATCCAAAAACCGGAAGCAATAAGGTGATCTATGATAGAAATAGCCAGGATGTATATTCCGATCCGGGATCGCCTTACCGCGATAAAAATGAATTCGGAACGTACAGCATGTACATCAAAAACGGCAAATCCTACTGGATAGGTTCTGGATTTACCAAAGAAGGTGAATTCCCTTTCATCGAAGAATACGACTTCAAGACCGGCAAGAAAAAACGCATTTATACAGCGAAGGAATCCGATATGCAGGAACGTATCAGCTCGGTGGTCGACATCGAAAAAGGCGATATCTTGGTATCCCTTCAATCGGCTTCCCAATTCCCGAACTATTACGCGAAAAACATCAAATCCGGTAAGCAATCAGCCGTAACCAGCATCGAGAACCCTTTCAAATCGTTGGATGGAGTCCACAAAGAGGTGTTGAACTACAAGCGTAAGGATGGGGTAGAATTATCCGGTACACTTTACCTTCCTGCAGGTTATGACAAGAACAAGAAGGAAAAACTTCCTTTATTGATCTGGGCTTACCCAAGGGAGTATAAAGACAAATCCACTGCCGGACAAAGTACAGCCAATCCGAAAGAATTCACTTTCCCAAGCTATGGTTCCTTCATCTATTGGGTATCCCGTGGTTATGCGGTACTGGATAATGCAGCTTTCCCTATTGTGGGCGAAGGTAAACAAGAACCGAACGATTCCTTCATTCCGCAATTGGTGGCGAATGCTGAAGCAGCCATTGACGCCGTTGATCAATTGGGTTATATCGACCGCAACAAGGTGGCCGTTGGTGGACACTCCTATGGTGCTTTCATGACCGCCCATTTATTGAGCAACTCCAACCTATTTGCAGCTGGAATTGCCCGTTCTGGAGCTTACAACCGTACCTTGACGCCTTTTGGTTTCCAAAGCGAGCAGCGTAACTTCTGGGATGACCCGCAACTGTACATGACCATGTCGCCCTTCATGAGCGCACATAAAATGAAAACACCAATTTTATTGATCCATGGTGCTGCCGATAATAATCCTGGAACATTTACCCTACAGACCGAGCGTTACTTCCAAGCCTTGAAAAACTTGGGTGCAACCGCTAGAATGGTGATCCTTCCAGGTGAATCGCACGGTTATGCAGCGAAAGAAAATATCTTCCATGTACTTTGGGAACAAGATCAATTCCTAGAGAAATATGTGAAAAACAGAGCGGCAACGAAATAAGCCATTCAACAAAAAAATAAGCGGGAATCAATTTTCATTGAATTCCCGCTTTTTATTTGAGAAAGGTATTTTACTTAACCACCATTATATCCTGGATTCTGTTTCAGATTTGGATTAATGGCCATTTGGGTCTGTGGAATCGGAAAGATTTCCTTATTCACATCGCCCGTGGCTTTATGGTCCCACCAGGTTCCGGTGGTGAACTTACCAAAACGGATCAGATCGGTCCGACGCTTCCCTTCAAAGATAAACTCCCGGCCGCGTTCAGCCAACAATTCATCCAGTGTAAGGGTTGCGGTGGTATACCTGTTGGCCGTCCAGTCAGCTGCCGCAAAAGCACGTTGACGGCTGGAATTGATCAGGTCTACTGCCGCTTGATTGGCAGCTCCACCATTCTTACGCATTAAAGCCTCCGCTTTATTGAAGATCACCTCGGTCAAGCGATAGATCACATAATCATTCTCCTGATAATTCTCGTCGGAGGTAATCCCTGATTTATATTTGTTGAACCGAGCACCGGAGTTTTCTTCTCCTTCAGCCATGGATCCTTCCGATGTTTTATCACCCTCACTTTCCCGACGGATGGAATTCACGAAGGATAAGGGTTGTTTGGCATATTCTTCCGTTCCCAGCACCGGTGTGGTCGTCCCGCGTTTGTACTGTGGTCCGAACAGGAACCAATCCTTTTTACGCAGATCCTGTGCATTGTAGGCATCGAAGGCTGTAGGGATCACCACAAAAGCATTCCAACCGCCATAACTTACGCCCAATGCTTCTTTCATATAATCATAGCCCATAAAGAAGCCTCCCCAATCAAAGGTGAATCCGCCCTTACGGCTGTACTGAAATTGAAAGATCGATTCTGGATTTGCCGAATTGGTATTGCTGAAGATCGCGTTGATGTTCGGAGATAATTTTGGTGTACCACCAATCCCGCCACCAGCACCGCTGATCACCTTATCCGCAGCCGCGATACATTCATCCCACATCGGGGTTCCCGTCCATTTTTGGGCGTTCAGGTAAAGCTCTGACAGCATGGCATAACCCGCCGCACGGTTTACTTTACCCACCGTTTCTGCATTCAGGTCCGGAAGTTTGGTCACTTCTGCTTCCAACTCCGTTTTAATGAAATCGAACACTTCCTTGCGGGTCTTGGTCTCCGGATTTACAGGACTGTTGGCAACTTCTGTCACAATGGGAATATTCCCCCACATGTCCATCATGCGGATGTAATGGTATGCCCGTAGGACCTTCAGCTGTGAAACCACGGATTGTACCTCTTCCGCTGTCATGCCGATTTTTTCAGCATCCAAGGTACTAATGTCAGCAATCGCATTGTTGACAAATCCTACCCCGGTCCACATGAGGTTCCATGCATCGCGCATCCGGTTTTCCGTTTCTGTCCAGGTGTGGTAGTGCATGCGGAAATGGTCTCCACCATCATAACCATGACGACCTTTCTGTGGCCAAGCAAGTTGATCAGCCGAAAGTTCAGAATGGTAATAGAATGCACTTGCTCCAGTTGGTGCCAACCAGGCCTGCATATGCGTAAATGGACGTAAGGCCGCCTGCATCACCTCCAGTTTGTTCTTATAGAAAGATTCCTTCTCCAATTTACTGTACATGGTCTCATCCAGGTTGGTACAACCTGTCATCAGACTTGTCCCAATAAAAAGTGCAGCCGCAAATCGTATCGTTTTTTTATCTAGTAATTTCATAATTCCCTCCTTTAAAAGCCAATATTTAATCCCATCGTCCATGATTGCGTCCTCGGATAAAAACCACGCGAATCTATCCCGCCATCAAAACCAGTATCCTGCAGCTCCGGATCGATCCCTGAATAGGACGTAATCGTCGCAATATTTCTTGCTGTCAGGTATACATACATATTGCGGATCAACGGGGTCTTGGTTCTGATGTTATAACCTAAGGTGATGTTGTCGATCTTGACAAAGGAACCATTCTCTAGGTAATAATCGGAATACTGTGGATCATCGTTCAATTGATCATGCTTTCCAAAAGCAGACTCAAAAACATTGTTCGGAATCCATTTCTTGTTACCAAAGAACATGTCGGCCGTATTCAGGATATCATACTTGAATTTTCCACGAAGGAATACCGTCAGGTCAAAACCTTTATAGGTAAAACGGTTACCCAGGGAAGCCTGGAATTTTGGTATCCCGTTTCCGATATACGCACGGTCATCGTTGTTCATATCGCCGGCATGGGCGGTGCTGCCATCTGCTTTATAGAAAAGCCATTTCCCTTCGTCATCGAATCCGGCAAAACGTTTACCATAGAAATTCCCGATCTCGCCGCCTTCTTCCAAACGCATGGCATTACCTAAATTCCCCGGACTAGGAAGTCCTCCGAATTCCAACCAGTTGCTTTTGAAGATATCGCTGGAAAGTTTTGCCAATTTATTTTTCTGGTAATTACCGGTGAAATCGACCTGCCAAGTGAAGTTTTCCCTAGAGATCGGGAAAGCGGTCAATTGCAGTTCCACCCCTTTGTTCACCACCTCTCCTACGTTATACCAAATGCTTGGCTGCACATAGGCAGGCAATTGCGCATTATATTCGTACAGAAGGTCGGTGGTCTTCCGATGGTAGACATCCAATGCACCAGTGATCTTGCTGTTTAGGAGCGCAAAATCCAAACCGATGTTGGTCTCTGCCTTCTGTTCCCATTTCAGATCCGGGTTGGCATTGTTCTCTACACCATAGGTCTGGTAATATACCCCATCCTGTGGGTAATACCCGCCCGTACCTAAACGGATAAAGGAAAGGTAATTCGGGATCCCTTGGTTACCTGTAACCCCATATCCAGCGCGAAGTTTCAATTCATTGACCACGTCCTTGTTGCCGAAGAAATCTTCGTTGCTGATGTTCCAACCAGCGGAGATCGCTGGGAAGTTACCCCATTTATTGTTCGCTCCAAACTTAGAGGAACCCTCTCTACGAAGGATCGCCGTCACGAAATATTTATCCGCATAATTGTAGTTAACCCTTCCAAAAAAGGCGATCAGCGTATTTTCATCCTTGAAAGATCCTAAAGCTGGTCTAGGGTATTTGGTATTGATGATAGCTGTTCCGGAATTGAAATCCCAATCCAGGAATCCATCGGTGGAAAAGCCCGAGTTCGACATGTTGAAATACTCCGCGGTCATGTATTGGTAACTGTAGCCCAATAGACCGGTGAAGGTATGTACATCGTTGAAGGTTTTGTTATAGTCGATGGTACTTTCGAACGTTTTGGTCCAGTTCAGGTCGTTACGCTTATAGGCATACCCTGTTCCGTCATATTCGGTATCATCCGGCCGTTGGTCCCAATCCAGGATCGACCGATATTGTCGGTCATTCCAGTTGTCGCGAACGTAGGAACCGAAAGCGGACACGCTTAATTCATCCAATATCTGGAATTTCAAGCGAGCATCACCGGAGAAGGTCTGCTGGTTTCGCTCTTCGATCCTATGGGCCAAACGGCTCATCGGGTTATAGTTGTTATATTCTTGTGTTTGATAGTAGGTCCCATCTGGATTCATGATAGGTGCCGTCGGATTTCTTTGGATGGTCTGCTCAAAATCGCCTGTTTTTCCGCCTAAAAGATTGGCCTTATTGAAATTGGCAGCCAGGTTAGCGGTCAATGTCAAACGGTTATCCAAACCTGTCTGATTGAAGTTGATACGCCCCCCAAATTGTTCTCTTCCATTCTGTTTGGCAATACCCTTCGCATTTTCATAGTTGAAGGATGCCCGGTAAGTGGAATTTTCTCCCCCACCACTGGCGATGAAATTATGGAAATGGGAAAAATTGTCCTTATTGATCAGCTCATCGTATAGATCGGTGGAAGCACCAAGATCAAGATCGGGTTTGTTTTCACCTTGAACGATCAGCTGTCGGAATTGATCGGCACTTAACATGCTAGGTTTTCGGTTGACTCTTTCGGTCTGTCCATAGGTCATGTATTCGAATTGGGCGGCTCCTGCTTTCCCTTTCTTGGTAGTGACCAAGATGACCCCGCCATTACCGCGGGTACCATAGATCGCAGCGGCGGAACCGTCCTTCAGGACATCGATGGATTCGATATCGCCCTGTTTGATCAGATCCAAGTTCCCGCCCGGAATACCATCGACTACAATCAAGGGTGAATTGGTTCCTTTTAGGGAAGCCATACCCCGTAATTGGATGCTGGTACTGGAATTGGGATTGCTACCTTGGGTACGGGTGATGTTCAGACCGGCCACTTTTCCCTGAACAAGGTCCATGGGACTACGCATCCCGCCTTTATTGAAATCTTTTTCTTTTACGGAGGCTACAGCAGAGGTGATTTCCTTCCTTCTTTGTGTACCGTATCCGACCACCACTACTTCCTCCAGACTTTCTTCTTCGGAAATCAGATTGACATTGGCCATGGTGCCACTAACGGTGACCTCCTGGTTGGCGAAGCCAATATAGCTTACCTGTAGGACATCGCCATTTTCGGCGGCAATGCTGAATTTTCCGGAGGCATCTGTTTGGGTGCTGGCATCCTTTCCTTTGACCTTAATGGTAACCCCTGATAAGGGTGATCCATTGGCACCGTTCTTCACCGTTCCGGTAACTGTCTGTTGAGCGATTACGGAATTTACCTCAACGGTGGCAGCTTTAGGCATGGCATTGGCATACCCATAGCTGCAGGCCAAGAGGGCAAAGCATAAAATACTCCCCCGTACAAAGCCTGTGCGATGATTTTGTTTACTGTAATAGTTCGGCATGTTAATTAACGTTTAGTATATAATTATTTAAAGGTTTATATGTTTCAATGTAATTACTAAAACGGTTTAGTTTTTTAGTAAGATTTGTATCAGATTAGTTACAGTAAGATTAGAACGCTGGCTAAATGGATTTATTATCCATGAGTTGTTAATTTTTGGAAAAAATTGGAAAAATTATGTTAAATGTTGAGGTGGAGGGGGTTGGGTGGGTGTTAGGTTGTTGGTTGTTGGTTGAGGGGTGGTTGAGTGGTGGTTGAGGGCTGGTTGAGGATTTCCTTCGGAGCGAAAGCAGGGTGAAAGTAATGTGAAAGTAATGTGAAAGTATGTAAAATGTATGTTTGGCATATAAAAACACGGTTTAAATATGCTTTAAGCATGATTTTATAGCGAAAATCATAGGTTAGGTTAGTGTTTTGATAAGGAAACGGCATTTTTCATGTCCCTTTCCTTTGTCATTGCGAACCACTCCGTCATTGCGACCCTCTCCGTCATTGCGAGCGCCTATCCGTCATTGCGAGGAACGAAGCAATCTTTGGACTGTGTCATCCTGAGCATCGTCGAAGGATCTGAACGGTTGCATACGAACAGATGCTTCGACTGCGCTCAGCATGACATGGAGAAAGATTGCTTCGTCGTACCTCCTCGCAATGACGCAGAAAGTACCTCCTCGCAATGACGCGAACCCCTTCAATGAGGTACTACCCCACAAAAAAAAACCTAAAATTTTAACCTTGCGTTCATTTCCGCCATGGCGGCTTGATCAAGCAACCATTTCTTATTGTTTTTCCGTTCTCCTTTCCAATCCTTATAGAACAATCCATTTTCATCCTTCAGATTTTCCCAGGCATAATCCAAATTATCCTTAAAACTCTGCAAATAAACTGGATTCCTATCCACCTGGTACAACTCCACAAATCCCCGCATCATCACCGCAATAAACCAAATATCCGAATTCTTCAATAACCTGAACCTTTTCCCAGCCCTTTCCTCCTCCTCATGGAAAAAATATCCATGAGCAGATTTCGCAATGGCTTGCGCATCTTCCAAATACCTCTTCTCCTTCCCTACTTCATACAACAACACCGCTGCCTGCAACATCTGTCCGGAGTTATAGGGAAACTTCGCCCTTCCGATCTTCCCCGACAAGGTCACATGATCAAAATACAAATGGTCCGTCGGATCCTGCAGGTTTTTCTTCGTCCAAGCATACAAGGAAACAGCTTGATCCAAATACGTTTTCTTCTTGGTTGCCTGATATAGTTTCATCAAAAAAACAACACCTGGTGCATTGGAACAGGTATTCTTTGACTCCTTTTTTTGTTCACACCAATAAATCCCTCCACCTAATTTGTCATCCATCCCGCTCGCCACAAAACGCCAGATTTCTTCCGATTTCGCCAAGTACTTTTTGTCTTTGGTGGCTAAGTACAGATCCGCAAAATCTATCCCCAGCCAGACATTATCATCGTAAAACCGATCCGATTGTCGTGCCGTTCGTACATAGGAAGCATAGCCCACCGGTGCTCTTTGGTCTATATACTCCTCCAGTCCGGTCAATACCTTCGTATCGATCTCCTTCCTCTTGGCCTTGTTCTTAGGTTGGCTTTCCAAAAGAGCCACCTGCGCAGATAAACTTCCGGAAAATGGCCAGAGGTAGGAATACGCATTCCCTTTCGGAGCGGGTTTATTATCTCCCAGATAACTGGCCTGATAGCCAGCATCAAAAGGATAATTTTCACGCAACAAGAAAGTTCCATCCACCGCATAATGGGTATAGATGGAATCCAAAATAATTTGAGCCCTTTGTTGCGGGCTAAGTTTATCCGGTTTGGGCTGTGCTGACGCAAAGCCCGAATCCAGGATAAATAAGAAAAGAAACAGGTTGGTTAGGTTGATTATTCTCATCTTATAAATTTCCTTTTTTAAGTTCTGAAACAGCATGATCTACGGCCCTTGCTGCAAAAGCCATGTATGTCAGGGAAGGGTTCTGGGTAGATGTCGAGGTCATGCTCGAACCATCCGTCACATATACATTTTTACAGGCATGTAGCTGGTGCCATTTGTTCAACATGGAGGTCTTCGGATCCAGACCCATCCTTACGCCGCCCATTTCGTGGATATCCAATCCCGGTGCCTGCGAGGCATCATTGCGTTTGATATTCTTAAAACCTGCTGCCAGGAACATCTCTTCCATCGTATCGAGATAATCCTTCTTCATCTTATTATCATTATCATCGTAATCAACCGACACCCGCAATAAAGGCATACCCCATTCATCTTTCTCCTTCCCATCCAAGGCCACATAATTAGAAACCTTCGGTATGGTCTCCCCCATCATATGCGAACCCACGCCCCAGTTTCCCAGCTTCGGGTTGAGGATGGATTCCTTAAGCGAAATCCCTAATCCGGATTCATCCGAATAAGAGGAACGATAGGCTCCAAAGCCAGCAGCATAGCCCCGAAGATAATCCGTTTCCTGTCTATGCAGGTTACGGAATCTCGGGATATAACCACCTCCGGCAGGGTTCCTACCATCGGTTTTATAATCCAGATAGCCTTCATACTCCGCAGAAATCCTTGCGCTGTAATTGTGGAAGGCCACATATTTACCCAGCGTACCACTATCATTTCCCAAACCATTTGGAAAACGTTGGGAGGTGGAATTCAGCAGCAATAAATTGGAATTGAGTGCCGCGGCATTCAGGAAGATTACTTTTGCGAAGAAATCGATTTCCTCTTTGATGTCCTTATCGATGACTTTTACCCCTATTGCCTTCCCCTTGCTTTCATCATATAAAATAGAATGCACGACGGAATTTGGTCGTAAGGTCATATTTCCAGTCTTTGCTGCCCAGGGTAAGGTAGAGGCATTCGAACTGAAATAACCTCCAAAGGGACAGCCTCGCTGGCATAAGGTTCTATTTTGACATTTCACCCTGCCTTGATCGATGTGAATCTGCTTGGCATGGGAAAGGTGCGCACAGCGGGCAGAGATCACCTTTCTTTCTGGATATTTCTGCTCCACTTGCTGTTTGAAATATTTTTCGACGATGTTTAGCGGATAGGCCGGTAGGAATTCCCCGTCCGGTAATTCCGGAAGACCATCCCTATCCCCTGCAATACCGGCAAAACGTTCCACATGATCGTACCAAGGTTTGATATCCGCATAGCGGATCGGCCAATCCACGGCAAAACCATCTCTGGCAGGACCTTCAAAATCAAAGTCCGACCATCGCTGGGTCTGTCTTGCCCAAAGCAAGGATTTACCGCCTACCTGATACCCCCTGATCCAATCGAAGGGCTTTTCCTGCACATAGGGATGCTCCTTATCCTTCACAAAAAAATGAGCGGCATCCTCATGAAAAGCATAGCAACGGTTAACGATCGGGTTTTCCTGTTTTACCGCATAGGGAAGTTCATTCCGATGTTCAAATTCCCAAGGATAGAGGTTTGTAGTGGGATAATCCTTTACATGCTTCACATCCCTCCCCCGTTCCAGGACCAGGGTTTTCAAACCCTTTTCACACAATTCTTTTGCTGCCCATCCACCACTGATTCCAGAACCAATAACGATGGCATCGTAAGTGCGGTTATCTCGTGTATCTATATTCAGATTTGCCATTTTTATGCCTTGATTTTAAAAGCCCCATCATACCTACCGGGAACCAGTTCATAGATCAATTTATTCTTCATCACGTATTCGGAATTCTTATAGCCTTGGATACCGCGTCTTTTCAGGATGCGGAGAAAGACATCGTCCTTTGGAAGACCTTCCAAATAGCTCATCAATTCGGTTTGAGGATTATTTTGAGGTTTAGGCACTGCTTTTAGCCCCTTTAGGAAAGCCTCCTGGTTTTCGGGACTTTCGCAATCATCGACCATCTTCATGACGAAGAGGTGCAGTTTTAAATCTTTTGCTCCAGGGCTATCGGTTTTGGGGATGATGGTTTCCAACAGTTCTGCCAAGAGTTCCTCATCGGCCTTGGTCAGTTTGATCTGTTTTAATGCTATGCTGGGGGCTTCCGCGCTGAAGTCGCAAGAGGAAGCAATCCAGATTCCCCCTGCCAGCACGAAAAACTGCTTTAGCGCCGTCCGTCTATTCATAAGTTTATAATCAAGAAACTAAATTTACGAATATTACGGAAAGATAAAAGGCTTACATCTTAAAATAACGAATTTTTTACCTCTGCTAAATCGTTTAAAAGTAAATCAGCATGGTTAAGTCTTTGGCGTTCTACCGCTTGTTTGCTTACCGCTATACAGTACAGTCCTGCGTCTTTGGCTGCTGTACATCCGGTACTGGTATCTTCAATGACCACAATCTCTTCCTTGGGTATATTCAGCTTTTCGACTGCCAATAAATAGGGTTCTGGATTTGGCTTTGGGCTTTCCACCAATTCACGGGTCACGAAAAAGGAGAAATAATCCAATAGTTGATGTTCTCCCAGAACAGTCTGTACGGTAGTTTGGTAGCTGGAGGTCACCAAGCCTAAAGTAAGCCCTTCCGCCTTTGCTTTATCTAGGATTTCTTTTGCATGCGGCATTAAGCGGATGTTCTTCATGTTTGCCTTGGCATAATTGGCCCGTGTTGCGAACCACATATCTTCTTCATCTACCTGAAGCTGATGCTCCCGGTTCAGCATTTCTACATTATCCTTTAAGGTATGACCGGCAAAGTCACGGATCCAATCTTCAAAATCGATCTCAAAATCGTAATCCGATTTTAAGATCGGTGCCCAGTTGCTAAAATAAAAGTACTCTGAATCAATTAAAGTACCGTCCATGTCGAATAGAACAGCGTTGATGTTTCTCATGTTGCAAAGTTAACCAACACAATATTAACAGACTGTTAATTAAAAAAAACTTAACATACTAGCTTCCAGCAATCGGGCTACCGAAAATACCTACGGCCATTTCTGCCCAGATGACCGCCAAGACGAACAATACCAATAGGATATATATCCAGCTCTTACTTTTATTTTTAACATTTCTGTAGATCAGGTCGATCCCAAATGCCGCCGCAAATAATAATACCGCAGCCACTAAAAAATCGAATAGGCTCCAATTAACTTCATTTGTGAATTGCATAGCAATGGCCGGAACCATCAGCAATATCCCCGCTACCGCGTAAGGGACAAAATTTACTTGTTTTTGAACTGTCATGTTTCTTGTTTTAAATTTTATAAAAGTACTTTGAATTACAAAGTAAATAAAAGTATAGGATGTTTTGCAAGAAAAATATGAGCTATAGGACTTAGGCAGTTCTGTTTCAGGTAATTAAAATTTTAAATCACCTTTAGTTCATTAAAATCCTTCTTCAAATTACCAGTTATCATGTATCATATGTAATACATATAAGCCCTATCTGTTTCTTATATTTCGCGAATTCTGTATCTTAACGGCAATATCCATTTATATATGAAAAGATCTCACCTCTTCAGTTTATTATTATTGAGTCCATTGTTTTCATTAGGGCAAACTGCTCCGGCTCCTTATGGCGCATTACCGAGTGAACGGCAGTTACGCTGGCATGAAATGGAGATGTACACCTTGATCCATTATACCCCTACGACCTTCCAGAACAAGGAATGGGGATTTGGGGATGCAGATCCTAAGATCTTCAACCCAGCAAAATTTGATGCCGATCAGATTGCAAGAGCTGCAGCCTCCGGAGGTTTCAAAGGGTTGATCTCCGTGGCTAAGCATCATGATGGTTTCTGTTTATGGCCAACCAAAACAACATCCTATTCCGTAGCAAGCTCCCCTTGGGAGAATGGAAAGGGTGATATGGTCAAGGAATTCATGGAAGCCGCCCATGATAATGGTTTAAAATTTGGCGTTTACCTTTCTGCCTGGGATCGTAACGATACCCGGTATGGCAGCAAGGCCTATGCTGATGCCTACAGGGAACAATTGACGGAATTGATGAGCAATTATGGGGAACTGTTTACTTCTTGGCACGATGGTGCAAATGGAGGAGATGGTTACTATGGTGGTAAGAACGAAAAGCGGACCATCGATCGAACAACCTACTATGAATGGACTGAAAAAACCTGGCCGATCGTCCGGAAACTGCAACCAAACGCGATGATTTTTTCCGATGTTGGTCCGGATATGCGCTGGGTGGGAAATGAACATGGATTTGCGGCCGAAACCAGCTGGTCGACCATTACGCCCAAAAGCCAGAACGGTAAAACACCTGTTCCCGGCGAAGTAGATGGTTCTAACCTGCCTACCGGTGACCGCAATGGCCAATATTGGATTCCGGCAGAATGCGATGTTCCGCAGCGACCAGGTTGGTTCTACCATGCCGATCAGGACAGCAAGGTAAAAACACCGAACCAGCTGTTTGAGATCTATTTGAAATCCGTTGGTCGAGGTGGTGGCATGAATTTGGGGCTAGCCCCTATGCCGGATGGTTATCTGCATGAAAATGACCTCAAGTCCTTAGCAGCTTTCGGAGAAAAACTGCGGTTGACCTTTGCCTACAATTTGGCGGTGGGAGCTACCGCAACCGCAAGTAATACACGAGAAAACCACACCCAATTTTCAACCAAAAATCTATTTGATGGGGACCGATACTCCTATTACGCCTCGGATGATAAGGTATTAGATCCAAGCTTGGAAATTACCCTAGCCAAAGAACAGACGTTCGATCTTGTCCGTCTTCGGGAAAACATCAAATTGGGGCAACGCCTGGATAGCGTCCAAATCGACATATGGGAAAACAATCAATGGAAACCATTGACCCGTGCAACCAGCATCGGAGCGAACAGACTGATCAAATTAAATAATCCGGTTAGTACATCTAAAATTAGGCTGAAATTATTCGCTCCAGTCGCCCCTACACTGAGTGATTTTGCACTATTTCTAGAAGAAAAATCAGATTTCAAATTCAATTCCGAGCTACCCAATAAATTGGACAAGAAGGAAATCACCATTATCCATGCCGATAAAAATATCCCTGCTGCCTTAGATAATGACCTTTCCAGCTTTTGGGAAACAACCTTGAGTACTCCTGGTTATGTGGAATTCCGATTGTCAAAGACCTATACCCTTTCCGGGATGCAGTTTACTCCTCGACAGGACCAAAAACACACCGGAACACCAACCAAATATCAGGTAGAATTGAGTGTGGATGGAAAGACCTGGCAAGCGGTTGCCCAAGGGGAATTCTCGAATATCAAAGCCAATGCTGTTCCACAGCATATCTCTTTTGGAAGTCCAAAACAGGCGCATTATATCCGATTTATCCCTTCGGAAAATTTAAGTGGCGACAAGCAGTTTGCAGTAGCAGAATTTGAAATATTCACAAAAGAATAAACCAACAATAAATACATCAACCAACCTATGAAAAAAATGTTAATCGGATTATGCTTTATGCTCGGTATGGCGAATGCCCAAGACCTACGCATGTGGTATAACCAGCCTGCCCAAAGATGGGAGGAAACCCTACCCCTGGGAAATGGCCTTATCGGGATGATGCCGGATGGCAAAGTACATGATGAGAGCATCGTGCTGAATGAAATTTCCCTATGGTCTGGAAGTCCGCAGGATGCGAACAACTATGAGGCAAAAAACAGCTTGAAGGAAATACAAGGGCTCTTGTTTCAGGGAAAGAATAACCTGGCTGAAGCGCTAGTGAATAAAAACTTTGTTTGTGTGGGTGCCGGATCTGGTCAGGGGAATGGCGCAAATGTTCCATACGGCTGTTTCCAGAATTTCGGCTGGTTAAACATCCTGCATTTCGACCAGCAAGAAGTGAGCAATTATAAACGTTGGCTGGACCTGGACGAAGCAAAAGCATCTACCTCCTTTACCAGTAAGGGGACTGATTTTCTACGGGAATATTTTACCTCCTTTGATCAGAATGTGGGATTGATCCGCTTATCTGCCAACAAGAAGAAATCCATCGGATTTGCCCTGCATTTCTACCGCGACGAACATATCGACGATTACCAGATCAAGGGAAATGAAATCACGGTTACCGGCAGCCTGCCGGATGGAAAAGGTGGTAAAGGGTTAACCTTTGCAGCAAAGATAAAAGTCATCAACAAAGGTGGAAAAATCACCTTGCATGATAACCAGATCATCTTGAAAGAAGCCGATGAAGCGCAGATCCTATTTTCGGCCACGACCAGTTATTACGATCATGAACCTGTAGCGTATGTTAATCAACAGATCGCGAAAGCTTCCAAAAGCAGTTTCAACAAACACTTTAAGGCCCATGTAAAGAAATATACCGCCAAATTCGATCGGGTGGAACTGACTATTGCAGACGAGCAATCCAAGGACAATATCCCAACGCCGGAAAGGATCAGTAATTTTTATAAGAACCCAGCACAGGATAATGGGATGGCGGTATTGTATTACCAATTCGGTCGATACTTAACCTTGTCCAGTGCAGCGCCTGATCAAGCAAAGGCTTTACCTCCCAATCTACAAGGCTTATGGGCACATCAGATCCAGACGCCATGGAATGGGGATTATCACCTGAACATCAATGCCCAGATGAACCATTGGGGCGTTGAGGTCAGTAATCTATCCGAATACCACAGACCATTTATCGAAATGATCAAAAATGTGGCCAAGGAAGGGACCAAAACAGCCAAGGCCTATTACGGTGCGCCGGGTTGGGTGGTCTATATGATGACCAATGTATGGGGTTATTCTGCACCGGGGGAGCATGCATCCTGGGGAGCCAGTACGGCTTCGGGCTGGCTATGTAACCATCTATGGGAACATTATCAGTTTACCCAAGATAAGGCGTATCTCCGCGACATCTATCCAGTACTGAAGGATGCAGCACTGTTCTATCAAGCCACCTTGGTCAAGGACCCTAAGACTGGTTGGCTAGTAACCTCGCCATCAGTATCTCCAGAAAATGGTTTTAAAATGGCTAACGGCAAACGAGCTGCCGTCGTGATGGGACCAACCATCGACAATCAGATCGTTCGGGAATTATACCTATCGGTCATTGCTGCAGACAGCATCTTAGGGACTTCGGATAACTTTTCCCAATCCTTGCGGCAAGATCTGGGTAAAATACCACCAGCAGTGGTTGTCAGCAAATCCGGACGGGTAATGGAATGGTTGGAAGATTACGAAGAAACGGAACCGCAGCACCGCCATGTATCCCACTTATACGGTCTTTACCCGGCGAATTTCATTTCACCGATTACGAGTCCGAAATGGGCAGAAGCCGCTAAAGAGACTTTGAAGGTTCGTGGTGATGAAGGTACGGGTTGGTCAAGAGCTTGGAAGATCCTATTCTGGGCAAGGTTGCATGATGGAGATCATTCCTTAGAGATCCTTCGTCAATTGTTGAAACCGGCCTATGCACAAAACACCACCTATCAAGGCGCTGGTGCAGGGACTTATCCTAACCTCTTCTGTGCCCATCCACCCTTCCAGATTGATGGGAATTTTGGAGGCTCTGCAGGAATTGCAGAAATGCTTATCCAAAGCCATGATGGAGTAATCCATCTTCTGCCGGCTTTACCTTCTGCCTGGAAGGATGGTCAAGTAAAAGGCCTGAAAGCAAGAGGGAATTATACGGTTGATTTTACCTGGAAAGATGGGCAGGTAATGGATTATAACATCCGAGGTAAAAAAGGCGAAGAGGTAAAAGTGAGGATCAATGATGTAGAAAAAACTATCAAGATCTAATTCTTAATAAAATATTAACAGAGGGTTATTCTTATATTATTATATAGAGAATAACCCTCTGCTTTTGGGTCATAAATTATATTTAATGATATGTAATTATCAGAAAATTAATGATTTATGAAATCAACTATTCAGAACTTTGTCAGATGCACTGTTGTTATTCTATGTTTCCTTCCCTTATATCAGTGCAAGAAATTAATCAATCCCGAAGATCTAAAACCGGAGCTGTTATATGATTTCAAATTTGAAAACAACAATTTCACCTCCATTGTAGAACCCTTTGCCTCCTCTGCAGATTTTTCGAGTCCTAGCCATTCAGTTAGCCTATCAGCTAATCGGAAGGATAATACCAATCATTCCAATCTTTATATCGACCCCAGCTTATTGTACTTATGGCGTTTCAACAGGCGAGAATTCCACCCTGATTATGTATTTGCCAGCGACCACACCCCATCGGTAGAGTTTAGATCAAAAAACAACGGTATTAATGGTATTTCAGATGGATTTTATACCCGACAGTTCCCTGGGGATTATGCCTTGACCGGTACTAATCCGGAGGTCTTCCGGATGCGTTTGCCCCAGAAGTTCAAAGGTCAGCTAAAGACTATTGAATTTGAAATCGGCATCAGTGAGCATTCCGCCAAAGGGTTCACCTTGAGGGCCTACAAAAATGATAGACCCCTACCCGATTTTGAACAGAAATTTGTTTTTCCAACGGGGAGAAAGGAATTTTTTCCGCACAAAAGAAGCTATGATGTCCAAGAAATTACGAAAAAGCAGGACATCGATTATTTTCAATTGCAATTTGATTATCCCGATAATCATAAAGGATCAGGGACGGTGAAGGTGGATAATATCCGTATTTTTGGCGAACGTAGGTCTGTGCCGCATCCTCAACTAAAAAGAAAATTAATGTATATGATCTACAATGAGGACATGGCCCATTGGCAATCGATCGACAGCATCGGATTCGGAGAAAACGCAAGCATAAATCTCAAACTTCCGGAAGGGGATTATCGAGGAGCCTTCCTATTTGCAGAAACCAGCGAGGAATTAAACCTTCCCAGCCGGCAAACGGCAATCGAAAATTTTCGATTCGATCATGATTTTTCAGATGGCAGAGCCCGATTTTTTGGAAATACCAATAGGTTTAGGGTTGGAAAAACCGGAAATAGCAGCTCCATTACCTTACAACGACTCTATAACCAGATCACCATCGAATTGACGGATGTCGCTGTCTTAAACCATTTGGTTAAATTAAGGGTCAGCCCTATCAATAACATGTTGAGTTGGACTCCCTTCAGCAATCAATTACAGATCCATACGCCGGTGAAGGAAGTGAAACCGATAGAAATCTTCAGTAATTTCCAAGTGATGAACCGTTTTGTATTCAACCATTTTGTAGGGAATTTTAAGGAGGATAGAAGGATTGATTATAAGTTGGAACTCTTTAATAGCGTGGGTGTAGATCAATCGACTGTTGTGAGTATAGACGTTAGAAGCAATGTAAAGGTGATGATTCGAGGGAATATGTACCCGACCCCGACAACTGATGCAGGATTCAAGGCCACCTTGGATGAAAGCTGGACGGATGAAAAGATAATAGAATTTTAAGGAGCAGGTGGATAGGGCATTCCTTGGAATGCCCTTCTTCCTATAATTGGTTGATATAGTTATCTAGGTGCTGGGCTCTTTTTCTTAGGTAGGTTTTCATGTTCTTCTTGGTCTCTGCATGGTTGTTTGGACCAACTTTCCATAGGGCAAAATCCAACTGCTGTGATTGGCGGATTTTAGCGGCATAATCCTCGATATAATCCATTAGGGCTTCAAACTGATTGGATTTATAATTTCTCCACGTATTCTTGTACATATTCCTGATTTCAGGATCTTTCAAGAAACGGGTAAAAAATTTATGGCCTAAGCGGCTATCTGTTTCCTTAAATAAGGGAAGCGTTTCAAAATGGAAATATTGCTGTTTGATTTCATCCATACCAAAACCCCAGTCAAAATCCCATATTGGGCCCATGGTATATTTCCCGCCTGGGGTTTTATGCAAATACACACTTTTTGGGTAGTTGATTTCATAATTTGCCGTCAATGCATTGACGATCATATAATTTACCAATTGTTGTTTGTCGATCAGCTTTCCATAATCATTATTCGGAAATTTGGTATCCATCATCAGCCTTTCCAGGTTTTCGAATTCAGATTTGATCGAATTGAATTCTGCATCTGAACTGATGTCTGGTGCTTTGATCATGACCGGCAGATTAAATCCAGCAGATTTAAACTGGAATTCCTCATCAAAATTCATATCCAGCTCCAACAACTGTCCATCATCGCCCACATTTACGCGTCCTTCCTTCACTTCAATCTGTTGGGTCAACATATAACTTCCTCTATATTTTCCATTGATGGTCACATCCACAGGTATCATGGTATTGGTAAAAGGCATACCCAATTGTTGACCAACCTTACAGGCAATAGCATTGCACATAAAGGAATAATCCAAATGGTTGGCCAATAACACCCAGTCTTTGGCTGCAGCAAGGCCTAGTATGGAGGTTGATTCATCAAGTTTCAACCGATATGGCTTTTTTGCCCTGAACCAGGTGGTATTTCCACGACCTTTAATTCTGGTGGTTACTTTTGGTAAATCGGCATAGGCAGATAGTCCATCAATCTCCACTTCTGCATTTAAGTAAACATCCTTTTCTACCACTTCAGCATTGTTTTGGATCTGAAGATACAGATGAGGGATGATAGCAGGCACACTTTCATCCAATGTTGCAAACTCTTCTTTTAGAGGTTCCAATTCTGGGGATTCATTCTTATCACAGGAGCTGTACAGCAAAACTGTCAGCATACTTAAGATAACTATTAGGTTATTTTTCATGATTTTTTATCGTTTAACAATAAGGCTGCAAATCTAACCCCTCTCGGTTATGCCCGATGTCTCATAAATGATTTTCATTTTCAAAAAAAGTTTTGAGAATATCAGAAATTAGAAAAAAGGCTGATTTTCGCTGTGTTAATAGATAAATTAATCTTTGCTTTTTATTCTCTTAATAGTATTACTCTATAATTGCTATATGTCATTATTGATAATACTAACTAGTCTTCAATTCCTGACAGGAATATATTTTTATCATATCAATAGCTTACGGGAAGAAAGGGGATTCTTCCTGCGGTTCATGATGGGTATTATTTTATTCGTATTTATCAACCATTTTTTAACGAGCATATTTACGGGAACTGACCAACAGTTCATTTATAGCAGCGTATCGCTGTGTGTGGCATCGGTCTCCTCCCTATATATCCGGAACAACAGCATCGAACAACAGACCTCTCCTTATCTGCTGCTGATCGCTTTATTTCCCTTTGTGCTGTTTTATGTTTATTACTTTCTCAATCTCATATTTTCTGAACAGCTGCTTCGCGGCGAGATCTTTCACCTACTGGATTTCTTTTACCATAATTTCCAGACCTTTTTACTGATGGGATCTATTGCCTACGATCTATTCATATTGAAGCCGCTAAGTTCTAAAATCAGGATGCTTTCCAGTTCCTTGGATGGTACCTTGGCCCTCGCTTTATTTGCAAGTAAGTTTTGCATGCTACTGGTTTCCATCGGATCAGGCTTTATGTATCATTTTGGTTATTTTTTTAAGATTCCGAACAGCCTCTACCTAAGTCTGGTTTTCCTGTTGATATTCTACTTCCGTTTTTCATATAAAATAAAGGCACTGATTCTTCAGGTACGCTATGCACATGATATCCATAAGTCTTTAGAAATGAAATCTGTGAATGAAAAACTGGAGAAAGAAAAGTTCATCTTTCAACAGATTCAACAGTATTTCTGCCATAAACTGGATTATTTAGACAAAGAATTTGATCTGCATACCTTCGCAAGCCGGACGAAACTCAGCAAAAAAGAAATCGAAACGATCATCAGAAAAGAGGAGAACTGCAGTTTTGCCAGCTTCCTAAAAAGAAAAAGAATCCAATATTGTATGGATCATATCGAGGACTTTATTGGTATTGAAGAAACCATTTATTCCTTGGCAAGTGATCTTGGCTTCAAATCCTTGAGCAGTTTCATTCATGCTTTTAAAAAGGAAGTCGGATGTAGCCCTTATATCTACCTGCATAATAAAAGGCAGAACCTGCTTGAACTTAAAGGTAATTAAATAAAAAAGCCTGTTACGTTTCCATAACAGGCTTTATATATTCCTCTAAAGATTAGATTAATTGTTTCAATAAGCCACTTAAACTTACCCGGTCAGCAATGATCCTTTCTAGAACCTCTGCATTTACACGTTCTTGTTCCATGCTGTCGCGATGACGGATAGTTACGGTATTATCTTCCAATGACTGGTGATCCACTGTGATACAGAAAGGCGTACCGATGGCATCTTGACGGCGATAGCGCTTACCAATGGAATCCTTCTCATCGTATTGGATATTGTAATCCAATTTCAGTTTCGCCATGATCTCTCTTGCTTTTTCAGGTAGGCCATCCTTTTTGGTCAATGGTAACACCGCAGCCTTCACTGGAGCGATCGCTGGATGGAATTTCAAAACCACGCGTGAATCCTGTCTTTCCTCGGTAGAAAGGTCTTCCTGTACCAGGCAATTCGCCAATACGGTAAGGAATAAACGATCCAATCCGATAGAGGTTTCAATCACATAAGGGATATAGCTCTGGTTGATTTCAGGATCAAAATATTGAAGTTTCTTTCCTGAGAATTCCTGATGTTGTTTTAAATCGAAATCTGTACGGGAGTGGATACCTTCCACTTCTTTGAAACCGAATGGGAATTGATACTCGATATCGACTGCAGCGTTCGCATAATGCGCTAATTTCACATGGTCATGGAAACGGTATTTGTTAGGATCTGCTCCTAATGCCAAATGCCATTTCAAACGTGTTTCTTTCCATTGCTTATACCAGTCTAATTCTGAGCCTGGACGAACGAAGAATTGCATCTCCATTTGTTCAAATTCACGCATACGCATGATGAACTGACGAGCAATGACCTCATTACGGAAGGCTTTTCCAATCTGCGCAATACCAAAAGGGATTTTCATACGACCTGTCTTTTGAACATTCAGGAAGTTCACAAAGATACCCTGTGCCGTTTCCGGACGAAGATATACTTGTTCTGCTCCATCAGCCATAGCACCCATTTGGGTAGCAAACATCAGGTTGAATTGACGCACATCGGTCCAGTTCTTGGTTCCCGAAATAGGACAAACGATGTTATGGTCTTCGATAATGGTCTTTAGACGAGCAAGATCGTCAGCATTCAAGGCATTATCTAGATCTTTTTGTAACTGCGCGGCCTTATCCGTTTTACCATCCTTTTCATAACGGTCGATTTTATCTTCGATCAATTGATCTGCACGATAGCGTTTCTTGGAGTCCTTATTGTCGATCATGGGATCATTGAACCCATCCACGTGTCCGGAAGCTTTCCAAGTGGTTGGATGCATGAAAATAGCGGCATCAATACCTACTATATTTTCATTCAATTGCACCATGGATTTCCACCAATAGGTCTTCAGGTTGTTTTTCAGTTCAGAACCTAATTGACCATAATCATATACGGCACTTAGGCCGTCGTATATTTCACTCGAAGGAAAAACAAAACCATATTCCTTCGCATGGGAAATAATATTCTTGAAAAAATCGTCTGTTTGCTTGCTCATAAGGGGCAAATATAATGTATTCGTACGACATATTTTGCCAATAAGTCCCGAATTTGTTGGGTGGCGTTCTTGTTGTCCACTTTTTTGATAATATGTTCGATCTTACCCTCCTCATCGATGACGAAAGTGGTTCTATTGGTGCCCATGTATTTTTTACCGTACATGTTTTTTTCTGCCCAAACGCCATAATCATTCACGATCTTCTGATCCTCATCGGCCAATAAGGTAAAGGGTAATTCAAATTTTTCTATGAACTTCTGATGGGACTGCTCGCTGTCGGTACTTACGCCGATCACTTCGAAACCATCCTGCTTTAGGCTTTGGTAATTATCCCGGAAATTACAAGCTTCGGTGGTACATCCCGGTGTATTATCTTTTGGATAAAAATAAAGGATTACCTTTTTCCCTTTAAAATCCGATAGGTTAACTGTATTTCCTTGTTGGTCCTTTGCTGTAATTGCAGGAGCTTGATCCCCTATTGCTAATGTTGCCATAATCTTTCCTTTCTTATCTTGTGAAATTAATCTTTTGTCTTATCTGGTGAAATTTGCTTCATACACTTTTTCATTGTCCTTCCAATCCTTCACGACCAATTTGAATCGGTGCTGGCCTTTGGAAAGACTAGGTTCAAAGCGATGCCACAGATGCCTATTCTTGGAATCGTATTCCATCAGTACCCATTGATCATCTATATAGGCATTGAACGATTGGATTCCCGAAAAGTTGTCGGCAATGGTAAAATCTATCTTAGATTGGGCGGCCACATTCTTGCCAGGACTGAAATTCCTTGGGGTAATTGTCGGTGCGATGGTATCTACAACGATATAAAAGGAGCCAAATACCTTGGTATTCACGGTTACCCAATCTTTTTCGAATTTACCACCTACCGAACCGTTCTGCACCGATGCAATCAACGCTTTGCTTTCCAAATGGGGTGGCAGATTGGTTGGTTTTATGCTCAACTTATAGGTCGAAAACAATGGGACCATGGTGCTTCCTACATGGTGCACTTGGGAATAGGAATTCGGGCGTTGAGCACTCTGGCTATAATTGAAATCCAAATCGGAATATAATGCGCCTTCTGGAATATCTACCTGGATAAAATCTACCGTATATTTATTATCCTTATTATAGGCGAAGAGTTCGCCTTTTGCAGGATTAACTTTTGGTTGATAACTGGATCTATTCTGAACCTTAAAATTCAATTCACTGCAATTTCCGCGGACATCCTTTACCACATATTTTACATCATGGACCTGATCATCCTTCAGTTCAATGATCCCTTGGTTATCCAGGTGCTTGAAGATATTGATGGGGTTTCCCGGATCCTTGAAGCTTTTCTGCACTTTCGCTTTGGTTCTTTTAAAAGTGGCAAAGTCGATATATCCGTGGATAGCACTGGAGCTGTTGAAATCCAGTTCTTCAAAGAGCACGGTAGAGATCGCTTTTCCATCCAAAAACAATTCGATGGAATAGACGCCGTTCTGAAATCCTCCTGCCCGATGTCTATCAATGGTATTGATCCCTAAACCAAACTTTCCATTCACAGGAATTACTGCACCGGAGGCTAGGGTATAACGCCCAGACCCCAATGCCTTAACGGCTTGAGGACGTCTTGGCGTGCCTTCATTGAACAAGGGATCTTGGAGATCATACACCGTAATCCCATTAATGGTTGGATTAAAATTATCGGTAAACTTCAGCCCGAAAAGTTGTGGATTCTGAGGTCTTTGGGTTTTCGTATCCCGGATTTCAAAATGCAGGTGTGGACCGGCAGAACCTCCTGTATTTCCCGCATTTCCGATAAACTGTCCCTTGGTTAATTTCACCTGCCCTTCCTTCAATTCCATATCCACATCAAAACGCTTCTGTTTGTATTGTTCCGCTTTCATGATGTTGGTCAAGGTAGAATTAAAGCTATCCATATGCAGGTATACCGTAGTATAGCCATTTGGATGGGTGATGTAGACAGAATTTCCGCCACCACCGATCTGTACCCTTAATCGGGAAACATAACCTTCAGCTGCAGCATGCAAAGGCAATCCAATGCGCTGCTGGGTCCTGTAATCATCCCCCGCATGAAAATGGGTGGACCTTAATTCTCCAAAAGTACCGGAAGCATCCTGCGCAATATTCAAAGGGTTTCTAAAATACCCTTGTGGATAGGTTTTGGAGGTAATGATATTTGGGTTCTGTGCCTGGGTTGTTAGGCCAAGCATCAGGGTTGTTATCAATGTGAGTGTGCTTTTTTTCATATTATTTGATATGGCAGGTAAACATGCTTTTGCCTTCCAAAAACCCTTCCAGTTTATCCCCGATCTGGATAGGTCCTACGCCGGCAGGTGTACCTGTGTAAATTAAATCGCCTTTTCTAAGGGTGATGTAGGTTGATACAAAACTGATCAGGCTATCATAATCAAAAATCATATCCTGGGTATTTCCTTCTTGAACAGTTTCGTCGTTCTTCTTCATGGAGAAAGAGAGCTTGCTAGGGTCCTCGAATTGATCTTTCGGAATCAGCGGACTGATCACTGCAGAATCGTCGAAGGCCTTTGCCAATTCCCAAGGTAAGCCTTTTGCTTTGTGGGCTGACTGAATATCACGAGCGGTAAAGTCGATCCCTAAACCGATGGCATCGTAATATTTATTGGCAAATTTCTTGGAAACATGTTTTCCTTCGTTACAAATGCGTAATACTACTTCTACTTCATAATGTACATCTTTGGAAAATTCTGGATAGTAGAAATCTTTATTGTCTTTTAGTATGGCCGTATCGGGTTTTAGAAAAATCACCGGACTTTCAGGGACTGGATTATTTAATTCTTTGGCATGATCAATATAGTTTCTACCAATTGCAATTACTTTCATTTATTTGATTTTGATGTTTTTCAATTTGGACTGGAATCCAAATCCTTCTCAAACAAATCTAAAGAAATTGCCTTGCTATGGCAAATCCTAAGGCAAGTAAGCAAACCTTTGCGTAATAAAAAACAGGGATTTAGGTGGAAAATTATGGTTAGTATTTGGAGATTTTTCTTAAAAAGTAAATACATTTGTTCATCATGAACAAAGAACAATCCAAAATCATCCGAGAACAGGCTCAACGATCCAACATCCGGGAGCATTCGGTGCCCTTATACCTAACATCCAGTTTTATATTCGACAGTGCGGAGCAAGGCCGTGCGGTTTTTGCGGAAGAGGAAGAGGCCATGGTCTATTCCCGATATGCCAACCCGAACACAACGGAGTTCATCAATAAGGTGTGTTTGTTGGAAGGCGCTGAGGCTGGCTTGGCCTTTGGATCGGGCATGGGTGCTATTTTTGCTTGTTTTGCAGGCTTTATAGAAAGTGGAGACCATATCGTTTCTTCTAGAGCAATCTTTGGCTCTACCCATCAATTGTTCACGCAGTTGTTCCCCCGCTGGGGAGTGACCACCACCTATGTGGATGCGATCAATCCGGAGGAATGGGAAAAAGCGATCCAGCCGAACACCAAGTTCATCTTTTTGGAATCGCCTTCTAATCCGGGTCTGGAATTGGTGGATCTGGAATGGTTAGGAGGTTTGAAGAAGAAATACCCGAACATTATTTTTGCGATCGATAATTGCTTTGCTACGCCATACCTTCAGAAGCCTTTACAATATGGCTTTGATCTATCCATTCATTCGGCCACTAAATACATGGACGGACAAGGACGTGTATTGGGCGGGGTGATCGTTGGAAAGCAGGAATTGATGGATAAACTGATGTTTTTTATTCGCCATACCGGACCAGCGATGTCGGCATTCAATGCTTGGGTTCTTTCGAAGAGTATAGAAACATTGGGATTGCGGATGGATCGTCATTGTTCAAATGCATTGGCATTGGCCGAGACTTTGGAAAAACATGATGAGATTCTGGATGTGAAATATCCTTTTCTGCCTTCGCATCCGCAGTATGAACTGGCGAAGAAACAAATGAAAGCAGGGGGTGGTATTGTGACGATTGAGGTTAAGGGTGGTAAGGAAAGGGCATTTAAGTTTTTGGATGCTTTGAAAATGATTCTTTATACTTCGAATTTAGGGGATTCAAGGTCTATTGCTACACATCCCGGGACTACTACTCATTCGAAATTGAAGGAAGAGGAAAGGGAGAAATTGGGGATAAGACCTGGGACAATCAGGTTGTCGATTGGTATTGAGGATCAAGAGGATATTATTGAGGATATCTTGCAAGCTTTGGAAGCGAGTAGGTAGGATCGTTTTTGGGAGCCTTATCGTCATTGCTAGGGTTTTCGTCATTGCGAGCCCTATCGTCATTGCGAGGAACGAAGCAATCCATCATCATTGCGAGCCTTATCGTCATTGCGAGGAACGAAGCAATCTTCAAAAAATGTCATGCTGAGCGTAGTCGAAGCATCTGTTCGGATACTAACGTACAGATCCTTCGACTACGCTCAGCATGACAGGGGAAGGATTGCTTCCTCGTACCTCCTCGCAATGACGGGTTACAAAGCTGCTAAAGCAGCTTCATAATTCGGTTCTTCTACCGTTTCAGCGACCTGCTCTGTATATTTCACTTTTCCATCTTCATCAACCACCACCACTGATCTACTCAACAAACCTGTCAAAGGGCCATCCGTAAATTTCACACCATATGCCTGAGCAAAAGACTCATCTTTAAAATCCGACAAAGTAATCACATTATCCAATCCCTCTGCTGCGCAAAATCTACTTTGCGCAAAAGGCAAGTCCTTCGAAATACACAACACCACCGTGTTATCCAATCCTGATGCTTTCTCATTAAATTGTCTAACCGACGCTGCACAAGTTCCCGTATCAATACTTGGGAAAATATTTAATATAACCTGTTTTCCTGCAAAATCCTTCAATGATTTTTGTGACAGATCTCCTGTCGTCAATGTAAAATCTGGAGCTACATCTCCTACTTTGGGAAGATTTCCACTGGTATGCACTGCATTACCTTTAAATGATACTTCTGCCATAATAGCTTATTTTTTTTAGTTTCTATAAATCTAAAACCAATATAGCTTAAAATATGTTTGATAAAAAATGGATTACCTACCGATTTATTAAAAGTTGACAAATATTTAATATTTTAATAATTATTTACTATGTTAGCATAATATTAAAATAAACTTAAAACGCTAATCAATATTTATATGAAACGATTATTACTCTGTTTACTCATGGCATCGCCTGCCCTTGCCTTTTCCCAAGGTTCGCAGGTAAATACCCAAAGCCAAAAAGCAGTGGGTATGGCTGGAGCAGGATCCGCTTTGTTTATTGATGAAACATCGATCCTCTACAATCCAGGTGCATTGGTAAAAATGGAAAACAACGCCATTTCCCTGGGTGCAAGTGCGATCATGTATCGCTCCGCCTTCCAAGAGAAAGGTAGCTCCGAAGTACATCATACACGTTTTCAAATCTCTCCTCCGGTTTCCTTGTTTGCTGCATTTGGACCGAAGGATTCTTGGTGGAAAGCAGGTATCGGGATCTATACCCCTTACGGTGGATCGGTAGATTGGGGCAAGGAATGGCCGGGAAGATATTCATTGACCAATCTTTCCATGCGTGCATTTTACATCCAACCAACATTAAGCTTTAAGATCACAGACCAATTCAGCGTTGGTGGTGGTTTTGTGTATAACGTAGGTATCGTAGATTTAGGAAGAGCATTACCGGTATTCGGTTCTGACGGAAAAGCCGGCCAGGCTGATCTAAGCGGAACAGGCACAGGAATGGGATATAACCTAGGTGTTCATTATAACCTAGCCGATGAATTTGCTATTTCCTTGAACTACCGTTCTAAAGTGATCACGAAATTAGAAGGTGGAGATGCAACTTTCGATGTTCCGGCATCTTTGGCTGCCAATTTCCCGAATGGTAAATTTGATGCAGAATTGCCTTTACCGGCTTCTTTCAACGTAGGTATTGCTTTCCCAGTTTCTGAGAAAGTGAAAACAGCGATTGATGCTTCCTTCATCGATTACAGCATCTACAAAGAGTTGGTGTTCGATTATGAGAACAACACCCCTACCCTTCAAGATACGCGATCCGAAAAAAATTATCAAAATGCATTTTCAGCGAAAATTGGCTTCAACTATGAGGCCACAGATAAATTGGAGCTACGAGCAGGTACCGGTTATGTGTATACACCCGTGCAGGCAAAATACGTATATCCTGAGACGCCAGATAACAACCGTATGATGGCAGCAGCTGGATTGACTTATAAGTTCACGCCTAATTGGCAAATGTCTGCGGCTTATGTGTTCCAAAAAATCCTGAAAAGAACAACTACCAACGCGGAAACCCAATTATCAGGTGCTTACGAAACCAATATTCACGCTCCAGGAATTTCATTAAGCTATTCTTGGTAGGAATCAAATTATGATCAACATGAAAAATAAATTTAACTTATATATCGGATTAGCTTTATTGGGATTGGCTAGTTCATGTGCGCCCAGCTTAGATGAATTGGAAGCGACCAAAGGTACAGCAGATTTTTCAAAATTCATTGCTGTCGGAAACTCCCTAACGGCTGGATATTCCAACAATGGCCTTTACTTAGAAGGACAAAAAGTGGCATTCCCGAACTTGATCGCTGAAAGGATGAAAGAAGTTGGCGGTGGAGCATTTACCTCCCCATTCTTTAGTGCCGACCAAGCAAATGGTTCTGGATATATTACCTTCAAAGGGTTTACAGATTCCGGATCACCGATCACTGAACCAGTTGCTGCACAGGCCGAAAGAGGAAAGAACGCCCAAGGAGGTCCTTTATACACGAAATATTTGGATCTGATCCAAAACTTAGGTGTACCAGGCATGCGTTTGGATCTTGGAACACAACCAGGCATGGGTTCGGAAGCAGGAAACCCTTACTTTGAGCGTTTGTTACCTGATGCTACCAAAAATTCTACCAGCTATCTACAATACGTAGGATCACATGATTATACTTTCTTCTCCTTTTGGTTAGGAAATAACGATGTGTTAGGTTTTGCGACAAATGGTGGCGTGGAATCAAACATTACCAACAAATTAATCAGTTTGGAAACTTTCAAAGCGGCCTATACTGCTTTCATCACGACCTTAACTCAAGGAGAGAAAAAAGGGGTGGTAGCGACCATTCCTGATGTAACCAGTGTACCTTTCTTTAATACGGTTACCACAGCACGTTTAAATGCAGCAGTAGAAGCGGCGACTGGTGGACAAGCCAAAAATGTATATATCGCAACTGGAAACGGCACACCACGTATAGCAACAGCTAACGATCTGTTTATATTGACTTTCCCAACAGCTAAATTGGGTGTTGAAAATGCATTAAAAATCCCTTATGGTTTGCATCCATTGAATCCCATTGAAAGTAAATATGTTTTGGATGAAGGAGAAATCAACTTAGTGGTTTCCCGTATCTCAGAGATCAATGCTTTCATCAAAGAAACAGCTGCGGCCAAAAAACTAGCTTTAGCGGATGTTCATGCCTTTTTGAACAAGGTTAAAACGGGTTATATCTATAACGGCGTGATGATCAGTTCAGCATACATCACCGGCAATGCGTTCTCATTGGATGGTGTGCATTTAACCCCTATGGGCAATGCTATTGTAGCCAACCTGTTCATTGATGCCATCAACAAACAATACGGCTCTTCCATTGGTAAAATGGACATCAGCCTATATCCTGGTGTTAATTTCCCAGGCTAATTTTAGAAAAATACCTGACGACTTATAAAAAAGCTACCCTTCGGGGTGGCTTTTTTTCTTATTTTCGCATTATGATCTTACAAGCCAACAACATATTCAAATCCTACGGAGATTTGGAAATCCTGAAAGGGGTAAGTGTATCGGTAAAGAAAGGAGAAATCGTTTCCATCGTAGGAGCCTCCGGAGCCGGAAAGAGTACCTTATTGCACATTATTGGCACCTTGGATAAGCCTGACCGTGGAACGATCATGTTGGAAGGCCAGGATGTTTTCTCGCTTTCAGAAAAGCAGTTAAGTGATTTCCGAAACAAACATATCGGCTTTGTATTTCAATTCCATCATCTTCTTCCGGAATTTACCGCTTTGGAGAATGTCTGTATTCCGGGTTATATTGCCGGCAAGGACCGCAAGACCGTAGAACAGAAAGGCTTGGAGCTCTTGGAGATCCTGGGTGTAAAACATCGGGCCAATCACAAACCTTCGGCCATGTCGGGAGGTGAGCAACAACGGGTTTCCGTGGCCAGAGCCTTGATCAATGATCCTACATTGGTCCTAGCAGATGAACCTTCGGGTAACCTGGATTCTGAAAATGCCACCGCTTTGCACCAATTATTCTTTGACCTTCGGGATAAGATGCAACAGACTTTTATCATCGTAACGCATAATGAAGAATTGGCGAGGATTTCTGATCGCACCATTCATATGCGTGATGG
Source organism: Sphingobacterium sp. 1.A.4 (assembly GCF_002734245.1). NCBI lineage: Bacteria > Pseudomonadati > Bacteroidota > Sphingobacteriia > Sphingobacteriales > Sphingobacteriaceae > Sphingobacterium > Sphingobacterium sp. 1.A.4. The sequence continues at coordinate 21,489 of NZ_PEAZ01000128.1, read as the reverse complement.
TTTGATTTATTAGAATTACACTATGCAAAAAATATTGATTACCTATGGGACCCGTCCCCTGGCGCAACGTTTGGCCAAACAATTTTCAGCTAAATTTGAAGTCGTTTTTGCCAGCTCTGAAGAAGTACCTAGTTTCCTACAGGCAAATTACCTAAAAATACCAACGGGAGTAAATCCGACCTATGCCCATGAATTGTTGAAATTAAGCTTGGACAAACAGATCGATTATATCCTGCCTTTGGGCGAATCGGAGATCAATAGTTTAGCAGAATCTAAGTTATTGTTCGAAGAATACGATATTATTCCTTTAGTGCCTAATCTATCGGATCTACCTGTGTATTTTACGATTGAAAATCCTCCCTCCCAAGCGGAGATCCATATTTATTTACAAGGCAAAGGCCTGGATGTAGAACAGAAACTGCATTTACCGGCAACCGGATTATTGATGGTCTCGGATGATCAAGAAGAATTGGCCTTAGTAACTATATAAAGCTTTAGTAATCATATAAAGATGAATTGGAAAGATATCCCAATGCATAAGAAAGTATATCTCTTTGAATTGGATGATGTGCTTTATCCTAAGCACGATTATTTGTTACAGATATATTACCTCTTTGGACAATTTGTTGAATTTTCGGAGGCTCGGGAAATTAGCAAATCCCTAACTGCTTTTATGAAGGAAAAGTTGTTTTCCGAAGGTGAGGCTGCTGTATTTGAGGCGGCTAAAAAAGAATTCAAGTTTGAACAGGATTATAGCGAAAATTATGAGCGATTGCAGGTTAATGGGCATTTACCGCTAAAACTATTGTTATTTAATGAAATTAAGTTGCTTTTTGCAGCCTTATTGGAACAAGGGAAAACGATTGCCGTTTTGACTAAGGGTAATCCTGCCTTACAGTTGAATAAGCTCAAGCAAATCGACTGGCAAGGGTTAGAAAAAGGGGTGAAAGTCTATTTCATCGATGAATTGGTATTCCGCAATATAGATCCAATTCCTTATATTGCTTCTGAAAATGGGTGTTTACCCGAAGAGATTATTTTCATAGAAGAAAAACTAACCTAATTATGTTTAAAAAGAAAATCCTTGTGGGGGCGCTTTTAGCCCTAGTGGTAGCCGCCAGCTGTAAAAAAGATCCTGTAAATACGGAGACTGATAAAGATGCTGAAAAAGAAATTTTGTTCAGAGATTCGGCATATTATTATTCTTTAGCCCTATCCTTATGGACGGATAAATTACCGCAACCAAAACTGATCGGTAATGAGCCAGACTTAAAATCCTTCACTGGAAAATTTAAGACAGCAGAAGAGGTGTTGGATGAGTTGAGAAAATCCGCTACACTGGATCGTTTCAGTTTTGTAGACCGTGCCGGAACTGTGAGTGAAGAAATTCAACAAGGTGTGTATAAAGAGACCGGTGCTACACCGATATTCCTGTTGGAATCAGCAGGATCAACCAACGCGAATCTTTATATCCGTTATGTTCAAAAGAACTCACCAGCAGCTAAAGCGGGTTTGATTCGTGGAATGCGAGTAGTCAGCATCAACGGAGATACTAAGGTAGATTATAATTCGGAGAGTGCTAATGAATTTAAGAACGCCATGAAATTCTTCTCTGGCGAGACCTTAAAATTAGTGGTTATAAGCCCTGTTGATGGTAAGGAAAGCACGATTACAGTTACAGGCGATGCCTACCAGATTGATCCGATCATGGTCAATAAAGTAATCGATCATAATGGTAAGAAAGTAGGGTACATGGCATATACTTCATTTGTCAATCTATACAACAACCAGGGGCAGCCAAACAGCTATCATACAGCGATGGAAAATGTGTTCAAAGCTTTTGAAGGCGTGGATGAGCTAGTGATTGATCTGCGTTATAATGGTGGTGGATCAACTTGGTCTGCGGAATATTTAGCCAATCAATTGGTGCCAACCACCCATGCAAAAGCATTGATGTATAAATATAAAGTGAACTATGTTTTGGAAGATGCTGGATTATTGCAACCCGGTAAAGCTTTTGGTCCTGTTTATTTCGACAAGAAAAATACCCTGAACCTAAAACGCGTATATTTCCTTGGAACAAAACAGACTGCATCGGCTAGCGAATTGGTGATCAACAGCTTGAAACCGTATATGGATGTACAATTGATCACAGTGAGAGGCAATGATGGGTCCATTGGAACTTATGGAAAACCTGTAGGTTTCTTTGAATCCAAAGCAGTCCATGGTTATGGTTCTTATTACATCACCTCCTTCCAAATGGTAAACAAAGATGAATTTGGTGATTATTTCAATGGATTAAAAGGTGAAAAAACGGATTCGTACGAAAGCTTTGCACTTCAATTAGGAGATCCAAACGAGCGTATGTTTTCTGATGCGCTATATCATATCACGAACGGAACATATCGTAGTGCTTCAGCGAGTATGCGCAGAACGACAAAATCGGGAAAACCTGAGATGGAAGCAACGAGCATACAACCTCAGACACCTCACATTACCGGTATGTTTAAGTTTTCAAATGAGCAAAATTTAAAAAACATCCTTAAGTAATTAATCTAATCAGCATGTGCTAAGTCTATAATTTGGAATTATAATTGCGCAAGCAACAATACATACATATTAACATAGAATTGGCACATGCTGAATAAATATTTCACCCTACTTTTTTTAGTCCTTATCGGACTATCATCCTGTAAAAAGGATACGGATAAAATCCCATCTCCTGAAAAACCTCCTGTAAGCAACAACAGAACTACGGATGAGAAAGTGCGGGATAGTATCTATTTCTATTACAAATACCTTTCTTACTGGGAATCCAGCATTCCTGTGTATAACCCGATTTCGGACATCAGCGATAAATATACTAGCGGCGAAAGCTTGTTAAATCATTTAATGGGATTAACACCTGTTAAAAATGATTATGTATTTCATGGTCCTGGACAGAACATCGTTGAAAATTATACCGGTCCTTTGGATAGGTTCTCTTGGATCGAAGATATCAGTTCGACTTCTAGCAGAAGTGCCCGGGCAGATACATATGATGGTTTCGGGCTCTTTGTCGTTTTTGAAGGTGGAGATGCCAATTCAGCAGCCTATGTAGGCCTTTCAGAAGGTAATTCACCAGCCGACAAAGCGGGTATCAAGCGTGGAGATAAAATCATCAGAATAAATGGTGTGGAGGCATTGGGTAAAAACTTCAGATTAATTGAAGCGGAACTGAACAAAACCCAATTGGTATTGGATCTGGAAAGAGCCGGAGTTCCTTTCACTAAAACACTTACTTATGGTTCCTACGATATTTTCCCGGTGGTAAAAGACAGTGTTTATACCGTAAATGCTGATAAGGTTGGTTATTTCGCGTTATCATCCTTTGAAGAAATGACCAATGATGCTGGTCAATACACGGCCATGTATAATGCCATGAATGCAGCTTTCAATAAATTTAACCAACAGGCCATCAACAAGATTATTATCGATCTTCGATATAATACCGGTGGTTATGTCAGTACTGCTATATACTTGGCGAACAAAATCGTCAACAGCAATGGCGCAGGTAAATTGATGTTCAGCTACGATATCAACAAAAACCTGAAAGAAGAGAAGGCCAAAGGAAGTCGTGAATTTGATGATGTAATGTTCAATAATTCGGCGACAAATATTACCGATGTATATTTCTTGGTATCGGATTATACCGCATCAGCTTCAGAAATTGTAATTTCCGCGCTGAAACCCTATGCTAATGTGCGCCTTATTGGAGAACATGGAAGTACTTATGGCAAACCCGTTGGGTTTTTCCGTCAGGATATCCTAAACAAAGTTGGACTATGGGCAGCATCCTTCAAGATTGTAAACAGCGCAGGCTATACCGATTATTGGGATGGCATTCCAGCCGATAAACCAGGTGTATTTGACAATGTTCGCTTTGATTTTGGAGATCTTCGTGAGGATATGTTAGCTACGGCTATACAGCATATCCGTTCAGGTTCTTATACCTTATCAGGAAGCAGTGCCAAAGCAAGTAGCCGAACAGGTACAACCAGAACATCTTCTGCAGTTCCGGTTAATAAATTACGCGAGAGGAATATGATTAAGGATTAAGAATTAGTTATTTAATTCTTAACTTTACTGCATGGCAGGGAACAAACCAACAACGATTAAGGAAATTGCGCGAAAGTTGAAGATTTCACCTTCAACGGTTTCGCGCGCATTGAACGACCATCCGAGTATAGGCTTGGTCACGACCATGCGTGTAAAGAAAATGGCCGAGGAAATGGCTTACGAGCCTAACCAGACCGCTATCTTTTTCAAACAGCGTAAGACCTTTACCATCGGTGTTATTCTCCCGAAATTATCGGAACCTTTCTTTTCGGAGGCGATCAGTGCCATCGAAGATGTGGCGGATGAAAAGAAGTACACTGTACTATTAGGGCAATCCCTGGATGATGAAAACCGCGAAAGCCATATCATCCAGACCTTCAAAAAGCATCGTGTGGATGGTATTTTGATTTCCCTAGGGAAAAACACGGGAGATACCGACTTTGTGGATATCCTCTCCAAAACCGAAATCCCAGTAGTATTTTTTGATTGTGTTCCCGATCTGGATAACGTTCATAAAGTATATAGCGACCTTTCTTCCGGCATGATCGAGGCCATCGATGCCTTCGTAGAAAGAGGACATCGTAAGATTGCCTTGATCAATGGGCCAGAATCCCTACTCGCCTCCAAAGAACGTTCAGAAGCTTTTTTGAAAGCCCTTAAAAAACAAGGAATCACTTCGGATGAAAGCTATGTCGTCCATACCGATCTAACCGAAAAGGGTAATGAAGAAGCGATGGAAAAACTATGCTCCTTAGCCGACCGACCATCTGCCGTAGTCTCCTTCAATGATTTTGTAACCTTAGATCTGATCCGGTATGCGAAGCAGAAGGGCATTGTTTTGAATCAGGATATGTTCTTCATCTCCTACGCCAATTATCCATTATGGAAATACATGGACAATCCACCAATGGGAAGCATTGAACAATACCCGGATAAGCAGGCCCAGAAGGCTGCGGAAATCTTATTCGATTGCATCGATAAGAAAGAACATGTTGCAGAACCACAACATGTCGTTTTCCCATCGAAATTAGTAATGAAATAAGGCTTAGTTGATCTGAATGCTGTAGGTGATATCCACACCACCCTGAGCTAACATATCATGTACAGAGCAATATTTTTTCACGGCAAGTTCAGCTGCTTTTTGCGCTTTTGCTTCATCAATATCGCCTTTTAAACGGAATGCAATATGAATTTTCGTGAAGATATTAGGTATTTCTTCCCGACGGTCTCCTGTTACTTCCACTTGAATATCCTGCAGATCCTGACGTTGTTTTTGGAGGATGGTAGTCAAATCGAATACACTACAAGAACCCAAAGCCATCAGCACCAATTCCATAGGTCTGACACCTTTTCCTTCGCCGCCGATGGAATCTGGCCCATCAATATTTACTTTCACGGATGACAACTCGCTGGATGCTTCGAAATGAACCGCATCGTTCTGTCTTGATAAATGTACTTTCATTGTTTTTTAATCTCTATGCTTATACAAATTTAGCAAAAAAACAAGGCAATTATCGAAATAATATCTTGCCCCTTCCGAATAAATAACCTATTTTTACAGCAAATTTTTTTATCAATGAACATTCACGAATATCAAGGAAAAGAAATACTTAAGAGTTTCGGAGTAAGAGTACAAGAAGGTATTGTTGCTGAAACCCCAGAGCAGGCTGTTGAAGCTGCTAAGAGAATGAAAGAAGAATTCAACTCGGATTGGGTTGTGGTAAAAGCACAGATCCATGCGGGTGGCCGTGGTAAAGGTGGTGGTGTGAAATTAGCAAAAAACCATGATGAAGTATTGCAACGCGCAACAGACATCATCGGTATGCAATTGGTTACTCCACAGACTGGTCCAGAAGGTAAAAAAGTTAACAAGGTTTTGATTGCACAGGATGTTTACTACCCTGGCGAAAGCGAAACAAAAGAATTCTACATGTCTGTATTGTTAGACCGTGCAACTGGTCGTAACATCATTATGTACTCTACTGAAGGTGGTATGGACATCGAGGAAGTAGCTGAGAAAACTCCTCACTTAATTTTCAAAGAAGAAATCGATCCTAAAGTTGGTCTTCAAGGTTTCCAAGCACGTAAAATTGCTTTCAACCTAGGATTAACTGGTGCTGCACATAAAGATATGGTGAAGTTCGTAGCTGCATTATACAAAGCATACGATTCTATTGATGCTTCTATGTTCGAGATCAACCCGGTATTAAAAACATCTGATGATAAGATCATGGCAGTTGATGCTAAGGTGAACTTAGATGAGAACGCATTATACCGTCATGCTGACATCGCTGCTATGCGTGATGTTACGGAAGAAGATCCAACTGAAGTTGAAGCGGGTGAATCAAACCTTAACTACGTTAAATTAGATGGTAATGTAGGTTGTATGGTAAATGGTGCTGGTTTAGCGATGGCTACCATGGATATCATTAAGATTGCTGGTGGTGAGCCTGCAAACTTCTTGGACGTTGGTGGTACTGCAAATGCAGAAACAGTGAAAGCTGGTTTCAACATCATCTTAAAAGACCCTAACGTAAAAGCAATCTTGATCAACATCTTCGGAGGTATCGTTCGTTGTGACCGTGTAGCGCAAGGTGTTATCGACGCTTACAATGAAATCGGAAATATCCCAGTTCCTATTATCGTACGTCTTCAAGGTACAAACGCTAAAGAAGCGAAAGAATTGATCGACAAATCTGGTCTTCAGGTATACTCAGCGATCTTATTGAAAGAAGCTGCTGAATTAGTAACTAAAGTATTGGAAGAAGGTAAATAATCTCCTTCTAAAAGATAATGAATGGCCTTCCTTTGGGAGGCCATTTCTTTTAATACTAATTCGTAAATAGTACCTTTGTTAAAATAAAAAACATTAAGAAATGACAACAACTACTTCGGATATTTCACGTAAGAAATCAGCGGAATTATTTGAGAAGGCAAAAGCATATTTCCCGGGAGGGGTAAACTCTCCTGTTCGCGCCTTTAAATCTGTTTATGGAACTCCCCTATTCATTGAGCGTGGAGACCAGGCACATTTATGGGATGCCGATGGCAATGAATTTATCGATTACTGTTGTTCTTGGGGGCCATTGATCTTAGGACATAACAACGCCAAGATTCGAGAAGCGGTACAGGAACAATTGGGCAAAGGCTTGAGTTTTGGTGCTCCAACGGAATTGGAAAACCACTTGGCCGAACTTATCCTCAACAACAACAAAAAGATTGAAAAAATACGTTTTGTAAGTTCTGGAACGGAAGCGGTGATGTCGGCTATTCGTTTGGCAAGAGGCTATACCAAAAGAGATAAGATCGTGAAGTTTGAAGGTTGCTATCATGGCCATTCCGATTCCTTATTGGTGAAGGCGGGATCCGGTCTGGTAACCTTTGGAGAAACCTCTTCTGCAGGTGTTCCGAAAGCGTTTGCGGATGAGACGATCGTTATTGCATTGAACGATAAAGAGGCTTTGGAAAAGGTTTTTGCGGATTTCAAAGATCAGATCGCTGCAGTGATCATCGAAGGAGTACCCGCGAACAATGGCTTATTGATCCAGGATAAGGATTATATCCACTTCCTACGTGATATTACCAAAGAAAATGGATCATTATTGATCTTTGATGAAGTGATAACCGGATTCCGTTTGGGATTCGAAGGGGCTTCGAAATATTACGACATCCAACCTGACATCCTAACTTATGGTAAGATTATCGGTGGCGGGATGCCTGTAGGTGCCTATGGCGCATCAAAAGAAATCATGGGATGCATCTCTCCTGATGGAGCCGTTTATCAGGCAGGTACGCTTTCTGGAAATCCGGTAGCTATGGCGGCTGGAATTGCCGCATTATCCATTCTGGCAGCTCCTGGATTCTATGAAAAGCTGGAAGCGACCACTCAAAAGTTTGTGGAGGAAATCCGTGCTTATATCCAAGAAAAAAAATATGTGGTCAACATCATTACGATCGGATCTATTTTCTGGTTTGCATTTTCTGAAAACGATAAAATCCAACGTGCGGATGAAATTGATCCTGCTTCCATGGATAAATATAAGGTAATGCACCGAGAGCTTTTGAACCGTGGTATTTATTTTGGCCCTTCTGGATATGAAGTGGGCTTTATTTCGGCAGCACACACAGAAGATGACTTAAATCAGACATTAGTTGCTATAAAAGCGGCTTTAGACGTCGTATTTCAATAAAAAACAAACTATCTTGGATTCAAATTGTTATCATATTATCAATTCGACTAAATATAAAAAAATGAAAACATTAAAATCAGCATTGGCAGTAGTTACAGCAACAGTATTATTGGCTTCATGTAACACTCCAACCAAAAACAAGGATGGCGAAGTTAGAGACACCACTGCATTAGCAGATTCTGTTGGTGCAATTGCCGTAAATCCACTTCCTCATGCTAAGGATTTTCCAGGTGCGACATTGAAAGTTACCGAATTAACATCAGAGAAATTAGGTGCCGATTCAGCGAAGATCACTGTAAAATACGGTGTGTCAAACTTTAACTTGACTGAACAGACTGAGCATACCCATCATATGGCGAATTCCCATGATGGTCAACATATCCATTTTATCTTAGATAATAAGCCTTATGTTGCTTTGTATAAACCAGAACATACGTTTACAGTTCCTGTAAACTCTGAGCATTATTTATTGTCGTTCTTGTCACGTTCATTCCATGAGTCGATCAAGACTGCAGATGCTTCGAAATTGATCAAGTTCAAAGTAGAAGCTGATGGAAAGATCACCGAACTTCCTCAACCAACTGAACCATCGGTATTCTATAGCCGTCCGAAAGGCGATTATAAAGGCGATGAGACTAATGTATTGCTGTTGGACTTCTTTGTATCTAATACTACATTAGGAGCGGATGCAAACAAGGTAAAAGCGACTATCAATGGTCAAGAGTTCATGTTGGATCAATGGGTTCCTTATGAAGTATTGAACTTACCTAAAGGCGAAGCAACTGTAGTTCTTACCTTGGTAGATAAAGATGGAAATGCAGTAACAGGTGATAACGTTTCTGTTGAAAGAAAAGTTAATTTGTTGGAGAAATAGATAGTAATATCTATTAGACATTAGATAATAGATATTAGATAATAGACTTTTGACAAGTGTGCTAAAATTGTTCATTGATTAATGAACGTGTTTTAGTTTAAATAGAAAGCCTGGGAGAATTGATCTTCCAGGCTTTTTTATTGTTTTGTTTGTTTACTGTTTTCGGATTTTTATTTCTTTTGTTCAACCCCGTCATTGCGAGGAGCTTTGCCGTCATTGCGAGGAGGTACGAGGAAGCAATCTTTGGACTTTGTCACCCTGAGCGCAGTCTTTGTCATCCTGAGCGTAATCTTTGTCATCCTGAGCGCAGTCGAAGAATCTATACAGTTACTAACGAACAGATGCTTCGACTACGCTCAGCATGACATGCGGGAAGATTGCTTCGTTCCTCGCAATGACGGATGAAGTCTATCATCTAACGTCTAACATCTATAATCTACCTCCCTAGAATCCCACCGACTTCAAATTCAAGCCAGCTCTTTCATCCAAACCAAACATCAAGTTCATGTTCTGAACAGCTTGGCCGGATGCGCCTTTCAGCAAGTTATCCGTTGCGTTTAAGATCAATAATTTATTGCCATGCTTCTCCAGATGCATGATACTTTTATTGGTATTCACGACCTGTTTCAGGTCAATGTTAGCTTTTGAAACATGTGTAAATGGATGCGCTGCATAAAAATCCTCATACAACTCATAGGCTTCTTCCTCCGAAAGATCAACATCTACATAAATAGCAGAGAAAATTCCTCTTGCAAAATCTCCGCGTTGCGGAATAAAATTAATCCTACTTGCTGCACGTTCTAACAAAGAACCTTCAGCAGCTGCCAATGGTCCATCACCTTCCGGTAAAAAGCCAGGCTGCAATTGATCAAGTGATTCCGAGATCTCCTGCAGATGTTGGTGTTCGAAAGATTTATAGGCTGAAAGGTTATTGTTCCTCCAGGAGAAATGGGTAGTTGCTGATGGCTTCTGCCCAGCCCCAGTAGAACCCGTTGTGGCATTCACATGGATCTCACCTTTCAATAATCCTTTTGAAGCCAATGGCAATAATGCCAATTGGATATTGGTAGCAAAGCAACCCGGATTAGCAATGTATTGAGCCGATTTTATCGCTTCCTTATTCAATTCCGGCAAACCATACACAAACTGTGCGCCTTGATAAGCCGTATTTGCCCGTAAGCGGTAATCCTGAGAAAGATCAATGATCTTTACCCTTGGATCCACAGGATTCGCATCCAAGAACTTCTTGGCATCTCCATGGCCCACACAAAGGAACAGGACATCCACATCACTGTGAAAATCGGACGAGAAGGTCAATTCCGTATCGCCAAAAAGATCGTTATGAACATCGGCCAATTTATTACCGGCATTCGAAGCCGAATTGGCAAATACAATATCCACCTGTGGATGGAATATCAAAATACGCAGGAGCTCACCTCCCGTGTATCCTGCCGAACCAATAATTCCTACCCTGATCTTTTCCATTTTTCCTCGCTGTTTCCTTAAAATTCCTTGTTGTTTACTTATGTTATCCTTTGCTGTTTACTTTATGCCAGATGATGGTTTGGTTACCAAAAATCTTGGAAAACCCTTTCACATCATCCCCAGTATATCCTTTATTCATTTCCCCATAGCTTCCAAATTTATTGGACATCAAGTCATGCTCCGATTCGACACCCAAAATAACAAAGCGGTAAGGGTGTAATTCTACAAAAACACGACCTGTTACCGTTTCTTGAGAACTTTGCAAGAAAGCCTCCATATCACGCATTACAGGATCATGCATTTGGCCTTCATGCATATAATTCCCATAAAAACCAGCCAATTGGTCTTTCCAAGACAATTGCCATTTGGTCAAAGTATGTTTTTCTAAAGTATGATGCGCTTTGATCAAGATCAATGGACCAGCAGCCTCAAATCCTACACGGCCTTTGATACCGATAATGGTATCTCCAACGTGGATATCGCGGCCGATTCCATAAGGTTGAGCCAAAGCCTGTATTTCTTGTATTACTTTTACAGCGCCAATTTTATTGCCATTCAAACCAACAGGCTCACCTTTTTCAAAGTCGATGCTAACCTGCATTGGCTCGGTTGAAGTAACAGGGGTTGGCCATGCCGCTTCTGGTAGGTATTGGTTGGAAGTCAACGTCTCCGCACCTCCTACAGATGTACCCCACAAGCCTTTATTAATAGAATATTTTGCTTTTTCTGCCGAATATTCCACACCATGCTTATTCAAATATTCAATTTCATCCTCGCGAGATAACTGAAGATCACGGATTGGCGTGATAATCTCCACTCCGGGAATCAAGGTCTGGAAGATCATATCAAAACGTACCTGATCATTTCCTGCTCCGGTTGAACCGTGAGCAACACATTCAGCACCGATCTTCTTCGCGTAATTGGCAATTGCTGTTGCCTGGCTAACACGCTCCGCAGACACCGAAAGTGGATAGGTCGCATTCTTCAGTACATTACCAAAAATTAGATACTTAATCGTTCCACGGTAATAGTCTTCAGTTTCATCAATGGTCGTATGGGATTTCACGCCTAACTCGTACGCCCTATTTTCAATTGTCTTTAATTCCTCATCCGAAAAACCACCGGTATTAACGATGACAGAATGAACTTCCAAACCTAGGTCACGAGAAAGATAGATACAACAGAAGGAAGTATCCAACCCACCACTAAATGCTAAAACTACTTTTTTCATTTTATAACGATTAATATGCTGATAATAACAAAAATAACAATTTAAAAACCTTTTACAGGTTTAACGCCTACCGGAAACACAGTTGCTACCATTTTTTTGGTTGACTTCCATAGCTTCGCTTCAATACGTTTCAATAAAGACTGTTTCTTGGAGATACGGTCCAAACGTTCTTTAGCTTCCGCTTTACGCTGGATCTTTTCCTTAAGCTCTTTTTCTTTTTCCACTGGATCCCAAAGCATGGCGGTACACATGCAGTTCTTACGGTCTTTCGCCATCAGAATATCGTAATTCACACAAGATTGACATCCTTTCCAGAATTCTTCATCTTGGGTCAATTCCGAATAAGTCACCGGTTCGTAACCCAGGTCCGAGTTGATTTTCATGACTGCCAGTCCGGTAGTCAGACCAAAGATCTTTGCCTTCGGATATTTTTCATGCGATAATTCAAAGACCCTTTTTTTGATGGCTTTTGCAAGACCCACCTTACGGAAAATAGGATTGACGATCAGGCCAGAGTTGGCCACATAGTCCCCATGGCTCCAGGTCTCGATATAACAGAAACCTGCCCAGGTACCGTCCTTGTGCAAAGCGATCACTGCCTTCCCTTCCTCCATCTTTCTGGCCACGTATTCGGGTTTACGACGTGCAATACCTGTACCACGAGCCTTTGCAGACTCAAACATTTCGTCACAGATAACCTCAGCATAACCAATATGATCTGCTGTAGCGGGAATAATCAAAAAATCTGAAAGTGTCATTTAAATTTATCGACCTAAAATGTAAATACCGAAGTATTTGGATTATCTAATCTTACTCTAACCATCTTCCATCGAGCTTGATGGAAAATCAATATGGGAAATTTGCCTGCCTCGTAAATCAAGCTCGAGGCAGAATAGGTCGTCGGAATCGAAGTATTGGACAATTAAATGATCGAACATGCACATAGGAAACCTGAACAAGCTTGTAGAAAGCTTGGCCAAATAATCCCAAAAATGTTCTGTTACAAATCATCGTTTTATATCCTGTGATCAGACTGCGCAAAAGTAAACAATTATTTTTTTCTTTTATGCAATATCAATGTAGTTTTTTTACATAAAAAATTACATCTATTCTACTTATTTGCAATCCTTTCAATTAGACCACTACATTATTGAAACGTTTAAAATCTTTCATTGTTTTGTAAGATTTTGGGAGATTGGCGGGAGAATGGTGGGAGATTGGTAGGGATATGCTCCAAACCGTAAATATTTCCTTAGTTTTGCAGAAATATTTAAATATCATGGTTGGTCCAAGTATTATTTTCTATATCCTTTTCGTGATTCCTTATGTGTATTTTATGTACTGGCTGGTTAAGCAGGACAAGAAAAAGCACATGTGGGGGATATTGGCGGTTACGGTGATTGCGATTGCTGGGGTATTGGTGTCGCAGACAGCAAGTAAGGTTGCGATGGAAAATTATAAGCAGCATCAGGTTGATGCGAGGGAGCAGGAAAATGAGGCGAGAGAGCAGGAGGTTCAATTGCAAGCGGACAGCTTGAAAAATAAGAAATAAGGTTTACGTCATTGCGAGGCTTCGCCATTGTAAACTTCGCGTCATTGCGAGGAACGAAGCAATCTTTAGCCATGTCATGGTGAGCGAAGTCGAACCATCTGTTCGTACATAACCATACGTACAGATCCTTCGACTGCGCTCAGGATGACATGGGGCGCCAGCATATCCAAAGATTGCTTCGTCGTACCTCCTCGCAATGACGCGAAGGTATCACTCACGCGAAGATTTCGAATTCCCAACTCCGAAATCCCCACTTCGAATTCCCTACTCCCTTATCCCTTCCAGCTTAAACAAGAAAGCATAATTCAGCGCTACATCCTTCAAGTAATCAAACCTTCCAGAAGCGCCGCCATGCCCATAATCCATATCCGTTTTCAACAAAATCACATTACTTCCTTTTTTGGTAGCCCTTAATTTCGCCACCCATTTCGCCGGTTCAAAATACTGCACCTGCGAATCATGCAAGCCCGTTGTCACCAACAGATTCGGATATTCCTTCGCTTCGATATTCTCATAAGGCGAATACGATTTCATATAATCATATGCTTCTTTCTGGTTCGGGTTCCCCCATTCATCATACTCATTGGTCGTCAATGGAATCGTTTCATCCAACATGGTGTTCACCACATCCACAAAAGGAACCTGCGCAATAATACCGTTCCAAAGTTCCGGTGCCATATTGATAATTGCACCCATCAATAATCCACCGGCACTACCGCCCTGCGCATACAAATGGTCTTTCGACGTATATTTCTGATCCACCAAGAACTGGCCACAATCGATGAAATCCGTAAAGGTATTCTTCTTTTTCATCATCTTACCGTCCTCATACCATTGTCTTCCCATTTCCTCTCCCCCACGGATATGCGCGATGGCAAAAATAAAACCCCGATCCAATAAACTCAAACGGGTCGAACTGAAGGTCGGATCCATTGAACTTCCGTATGATCCATACGCATACAACAATAAAGGCGCCTTCCCATCCTTCTTCGTTCCCTTCTTATAAACGATCGAAATCGGAACTTCCACACCATCCCTTACCTTAGCCATTATCCTTTCGGTGGTATATTGGTTGGCATCATATCCTCCCAAAACCTCCTGTTGCTTCAACAAGGTCTTATCCTTGGTCTTCATGTTGTAATCATAGGTGGAAGATGGGGTAACCATCGAGGTATAGCCATATCGAACCACATCCGTATGGTATTCCGGATTGGCACTGGAATATACCGTATAGGCTGCTTCGCCAAAATCCATGTAATGTTGGCTGTTATCTTTTAGATTACGGATCGCCAGGTTGGTCAACCCATTCTTGCGTTCAGAAACCACCAAGAAATTCTCAAATTCATCCAAGCCCTCGATCAGCACATCCTTTCTATGCGGGATGTATTCCTTCCAGTTTTCCTTTCCGGTCTTATCCAAAGGCGTTTCCATCACCTTGAAGTTCTGGGCACCATCATTCGTTTGAATCAGGAAACGATCCGCTAATGGCGTTACAGAGTACAGCACATTCTTCATCCTCGGCTGGAACACCTTAAAGGTTCCGTTCGGATCATCCGAACGCAGGTATAAGGTTTCCGAACTCAATGTACCTCCCGATTGGATGAAAATATACTGATCATTCTTGGATTTCCATACCCCAATATAATTGGTGTTATCCTTTTCATCATAAACGGTCGCATCGGTCTTGGAATCGGTTCCCAAGGTATGACGCTTAATCTTTTCACTCAATAAAGTCACCGGATTTTTAGCCGTGTAGAAAAGGGTCTTGTTATCATTCGCCCAGATCGCAGAACCAGAAGTCCGCGCGATCCTGTCCTTTAATATCTCCCCTGTTTCCAGGTTTTTGATGTAGATCACATATTCCCGACGGGATACCGTATCCACCCCATAAGCAACCATTTTATTATCCGGACTTACCGAAACACCACCCAAGGAGTAATAAGGAAATCCTTCGGCCATTTTATCCACATCCAAAAGCACCTCCTCAGGAGCTTGAAGATTACCTTTCTTCCGACATACCTTGTAATATTGCTTCCCTTCTTCGGTACGTTGGTAATAATAATAGCCATTTTTCAGATAGGGAACACTTTCATCCGTTTCCTTGATCCTGCTCTTCATCTCCTTGAAAAGCACATCCTGAAAACCTTCCGTGTCCTGCATCATCGCCTTGGTATAATTATTTTCCGCTTCCAGGTAAGAAACAACTTTTGAAGAGTCTGGGCCCTTCTTAAAATAATCATTCATCCAATAGTAAGGATCCTGAACGGTATCGCCATGGATTATACGTTGGAATGCTTTTAATTCCGCAATGGGAGCTGTGGCCTCTGGCCAAATTATAGGGTCTTTTTTCACGCTTGTCTCTTGTGAACATGATGAAATAATCATCGATAGTATTAAACCAAAAACAATTTTTTCTTTCATATATTTAAATTTAATAATGGTCTTAGTTGGGATTAAATTTAGCAATAATATCTAGTTTTTAGATTAATTAACAGATGAATATCCCATAAAACATTAATTTTGGAAAATTATAATCTTAATAAATATGTTAAAAACAAATAAATTGTTGTGCTATCTCGCTTTAGGTATCCTACCTTTCTATAGCGTTGCCCAAGAAAAAGATAAAGCTCCGGCCAATTGGTTCAATTTGGATCACCAAAAAGATGGAGCGATGGGAATCAGCACAGACAAAGCCTACGAATTATTAAAGGGCCGTAAAGCTAGCCCGGTAATCGTGGCCGTATTGGATGGTGGCGTGGATATCCATCATGAAGATTTAAAAGATGTGCTTTGGAAGAATAAAAAGGAAATCCCTGGAAATGGTAAGGATGATGATGGCAATGGCTATATCGATGATGTATATGGTTGGAATTTCCTTGGGAATGCCAAAGGTGAAAACGTGGACCACGATAACCTGGAAGTGACCCGTTTGATCCGGATCTATGAACCTAAATACATTTCTGTCCTTCCTTCTACACCACTTTCCGAAAAAGAAAGAAGAGAATTTGTCGCTTATCAAAAAATGGTGACCGATTATACTTCTAAAATGGATGAGGCAGCCTTCGGTAAACAGAACTATGTGCGTATCAAAGAAAGCTTGGAAGCCATTGTAAAAGGTATCGGAAAGGACCCTAAGGCTATTACGGCAGCGGATCTGGATGCATTCCCTAACCCAAACAACAACCAAAAGAATATCATCCGAATCGCTAAAAAGGAAATGGAAAAAGGAAGCTTTGAAAAATTCTTTGAGGACATCAAAGAAGGTGCTACCTATTTCAGCGATCAGGTAGATTACCACTTGAACAAAAGTTTCGACCCGCGTCCGTTGATTGGCGATACGTACGATGATGCATCGGAACGTCATTATGGAAATGCAGATGTAAAAGGTCCTGATGCCGACCATGGTACCCACGTAGCAGGGATCATCGGCGCCAAACGCAAAAACAACCTGGGTATCGATGGCGTGTCCGATCAGGTACAGATCATGTCGGTTCGTGTGGTTCCCAATGGTGATGAAAGAGATAAGGACGTAGCCAATGCCATCCGTTATGCGGTAGATAATGGCGCAAAGGTGATCAATATGAGTTTCGGAAAAGGTTATGTCTACAACAAAAAAACATTAGATGAAGCCCTTAAATATGCCGAATCGAAGGATGTCCTTTTGGTTCATGCCGCTGGTAATGATTCCAAGAATGTCGATGTAGAGAAAAATTACCCCATGAAATATTTTACGGATAGCGTGGATGCGATCATCGGTGAAGCTAAAAACTGGATCACGGTTGGCGCCACAGCTTGGAAAGTAGATGCCGACCTATTGGCAGAATTCTCCAACTACGGATACCGTAGCGTAGATGTATTTGCTCCAGGGGTGAAAATCTATTCGACCATGCCGGAAAGCAAATACAAAGATATGGATGGAACCAGTATGGCTGCTCCAGTGGTATCAGGATTAGCTGCCTTGATCCGTGCATATTACCCAAGCTTTACAGCAGAAGAAGTAAAACAAGTGATCATGAACTCGGTGACCAAGATCGACCAAAAGGTAAAAGTAAAGGGAGAATCTGGAAACAAACGTGTTTACTTGGATGAAATTTCCGTTAGCGGTGGTGTGGTGAATGCTTATAAGGCCATTGTAGAGGCTGATAAGCTACTTTCCAAGAAAAAGTAAAAAAATGTTAAATTTTTCACAATATTGATAAGTATCTTGCGTTAACTATATAAAACAAAGATGCTTATGGTTGAAAATTCTACTAAAACAAATGAATTAAACTACGAAGAACAATTCTCGAATACAGTAGAGAATAATGAAGTTGAAGTATCATTCGAGGATAAGATTAAAGGTTGCATTTCGAAACTATCAAAAAATCCAGAAGATAAAACAATAGCAAATATACTCAACTATTCAAAGTCACTTCGTAATTTATAAAACATAGCCACTCAGACAGCGGAGTGGCTATGTTCCTTTTTAGTATATTTGTACATGCTAAAAAAAGATAGATATAAGGCATTCGTCGAATACTTCTCTACCCATAATCCCGATGCACAGACTGAATTGAACTACTGCAACCCTTATGAGTTGTTGGTCGCTGTTATTCTCTCTGCACAATGTACGGATAAACGCATCAACCAAGTTACCCCTGCCCTTTTCGAACGCTTCCCTGAACCGGAATCTTTAGCCGCCAGTTCCGTGGAAGAGATTTTTTCCTATATCCGTTCCGTGAGCTATCCGAACAATAAAGCAAAGCATCTGTTGGGTATGGCTCAAAAACTGGTAGCGGAATTCGATTCTACCGTACCGGAGAAAATCGAGGATCTGGTCAAATTACCGGGAGTTGGTCGTAAAACGGCTAATGTCATATCTTCTGTTGTTTACCATAATCCGGCGATGGCGGTGGATACGCATGTATTCCGGGTCAGCAATCGCTTGGGACTTACCAGCCGGGCAACTACCCCATTGGCCGTCGAGAAACAACTCATCAAATACCTGCCGAAGGATACCATCGCTATTGCGCATCATTGGTTAATCTTGCATGGGCGATATATCTGCGTGGCCAGAAAGCCGAAATGCGAAATCTGTCCCATTACCTACTTCTGTAAATACTTTGAACAGAAATATAAGGCCAAACTGGTAGAAAAAACTTAACCAATATTTATCTTTAAACTAACTTTAACTGCTATTAAACATCTTATTTTTAAATAAATACAATATTTAAACTAATTTTTTTAGTAAATAATTTGCAGTTATCTAAACAATACGTTATTTTTGATCTTAATATACTAAAAATATGAGCAACTCAGACAAATTAAAAGCTTTACAGCTTACCTTAGATAAACTAGAGAAATCCTACGGAAAGGGAACCATCATGAAATTGGGAGATTCTGCCGTAGAACCGATCGAAGCTATTTCTACCGGTTCTTTGGGATTGGACATCGCCTTAGGTATTGGTGGAGTTCCAAAAGGTCGTATCATTGAAATCTACGGTCCTGAATCCTCCGGTAAAACCACGTTAGCTACACATATTGTTGCTGAGGCTCAGAAAAAAGGGGGTATCGCTGCCATCATTGATGCGGAACATGCCTTTGATAAATACTATGCCCAAAAACTGGGGGTAGATATCGAGAACCTGTTGATCTCACAACCAGATAATGGTGAACAGGCATTGGAAATTGCCGATAACCTGATCCGTTCAGGAGCGATCGATGTGATTGTGATCGACTCCGTAGCCGCTTTGGTACCTAAGGGAGAGATCGAAGGCGAAATGGGAGAATCTAAAATGGGTCTTCAGGCGCGTTTGATGTCCCAAGCCTTACGTAAATTAACCGGAACGATTGCCAAAACAAACTGTTGTTGTATTTTCATCAACCAATTACGGGAAAAAATTGGGGTGATGTTCGGAAACCCAGAAACGACAACTGGTGGTAATGCATTGAAATTCTATGCTTCTGTACGTTTGGATATCCGCCGTACTTCGCAGATCAAAGATTCGGATGAGGTAGCAGGTAACCGCGTAAAAGTAAAGATCGTTAAAAATAAAGTTGCTCCTCCATTCCGAGTGGCAGAATTTGACATCATGTTCGGTGAAGGTATTTCCAAAGTTGGGGAGATCATCGATTTAGGTGTGGAATATAACATCATCAAGAAATCAGGCTCATGGTTCAGCTATGGGGACACCAAATTGGGACAAGGTCGTGACGCCGTGAAATCCCTATTATTCGACAATCCGGATCTGATGGATGAACTAGAGGCTAAGATCCGTGCGGAGGTTACTGGACAGGATCTTGACCAAGCCATTGTGAAAGAAGAAGAATAGTTAATAGAAGAAGAATAGTTTAACAAATACCCGAATGGGGCAAATGGGCAATCCGCAAACGATTGCCCATTTTTTATTCATCGCATTCTTGTTACAACCAAAACAGTTTCCTTATGTTTAAAAGGCTTAATTTTAAGGTATTAATTGATCATCAACCCATACTTAAATAATGAGCTTTAATAGAAGAAATTTCCTAAAAGGACTAGGCCTGATGGGCTTAAGTGCAAGCATCCCTGCGCATGCCAAGCAGGAAAACCTTTCCTCCAGTTTCTTGGACAGTGCAGATCAAGCGCAAAGCTTTGATTTCGCAACAGCGCCATACCTACAGAACCTGACTGACCGTGAAGTCAGCATCTGTTGTATTTTTAATAAACCTTGTATTGCCTGGGTGGAAGTGTTGGATAATAACAAGGCTATAGTCGAAACGATTTACCAGGTTGAAGATGGGATGCGGAATGCGAATACCGATCTCTTTAAGTTTCGGGTGAAACGGAATGGACCAAGCTTGACCTATCGGGTAGCCGCTAAGGAAATCACCCGTTTTGAGGCGTATAAGATTGAGTATGGTCAGGCTATAAAATCCAAGGAGATTACTGCTAATCTGGCTTCCAGTAATCAGGATAGTGTCCACGCCTTGATTTTGAATGATATCCATGAGAATAGAAATTCTTATGGCGTATTGTATAAAAAAAGCGGACTTCCTAAAAAGGATTTGGTGTTTTTGAATGGCGATTCTTTCCATTATGTGAATAATCAGAAAGACCTTACGGATAAGTTATTGAAACCGGTAAGTGCTGAATTTGCTGGGCAAACGCCTATGGTGATGGTGCGAGGAAACCATGAGACCCGAGGAGCTTTTGCGAGGTCTTATAAGCCCTATTTTGAATATCCGGAGGGTAAGTTCTATCATGCATTTAAGATGGGACCGGTGTATTGGGTGGTATTGGATAGTGGCGAGGATAAACCGGATAGCCATGAGGTTTATGCAGGTGCGGTGGATTACGATGGATATCGATTGGAACAGAAGGCTTGGTTGGAAGGGGTATTGAAATCGAAGGAAAGGAAATCAGCTAGGCATACTATTGTGGTGACGCATATTCCATTTCATCATTCGGATGAGTGGCATGGGACAAAGCATAATAAGGAATGTTTCCATGAGGTATTGCAGAGGAATAAGGTGGATGCTGTTATTTCAGGACATACGCATAGGCATGGTTTTCATGAGCCTAATAATGAGCATAGTTATTATGTGATTATTGGTGGGGGTCCGAAGGAAGGTGAACGGACGTTTATTGATGTGAGTGCGGAAGGAAAAATGTTGGAGGTGTCGTTGGTTAAGGAGACTGGGGAGGTGTTAGGAACTTTTGGTAAGGGGAAAGGTTAGGAACTTTTGGCAAGGGCAAGGTTTAGCGTCATTGCGAGGAAATTTCACGTCATTGCGAGGCTTATCGTCATCGTAAGTTTGTAAGTAAGTTATAGGAATTAAAGAGACAGAATATAATTTTGTATTTCATTTAGGATACAGCGAGAGAGGGAGTAAGATTTTTAATCGTCATTGGTCCTTGAGAGACCCTTCGCAATGTTAATCCCCCTCTCTTATTCCTATCATAAACTTGGACAGTTCATTAGGCCAGGAGCCTGTTTTTACGATTGATAAGTTATGATAAGAGCTGCTGTAATCCACAAATATGATATACAAATATGGTAACAGGTATTGATTGTTCAAAGGATTATTTTGACATTTCTGT
>NZ_PEAZ01000117.1:0-1413 GCF_002734245.1 Sphingobacterium sp. 1.A.4 | reverse complement strand
TTTTTAGATTCTGTGTTAATATACAAGTCAATTTTATCTTTTTTTTGTAATTTCGGGTTTTAGGCGGTCTATTGCCAGCCTGTTTAGGGTAGCCGTTTTTGGCCGCCCTAATTTGTATCTACTTTTTCGTTCTGATACTTTTGGAGATGGTATTGTGGATCATACCGCTGTTCGTTTTTATAAATTATAAACATCAGCTCTAGAAGTTTCCTTTGCACAGCTACTGCTGCTTTCATTTTGATGCCATTTCTTGAAACAAGCCTTGTAAATGTATTAGAATAATGTTCATCATGCCTTATGGCGGCCAATGCAGGTAAATGAAGGGATTTTCTCAGGTATCTGTTGCCCCGTTTGGATATGGTAGGTTTGCTCTGGATCGATGTTCCGGACTGTTTTTCCTTTATGTCCAGGCCGGCATAGCTTACCAGTTGCTTTTTATTTCGGATCATCTCAAATCCATTCGTTTCTGCCAATACTGTTACTGCTGTCAGCAGTCCAATTCCAGGGATTGTGGTCAGGTTATCTGTTTGTTTTTTGAGTAAGGAACTCTCCTTAACAATGAGCTTTAACTCGGTCATTATTTCCTTTTCCTGTCTTTGCAGTACTGCTATGCGTTCCTTTATCCGTCCTATAGAGTTTTCATTGGGTTCTGCCTCTGCCTGTTCTGCATGTAGCTGGTTCTTGACAGCAGTACGTTCCTGTACCAATTGGTCTCTCTCCCGGGTCAGCTGCTTCAAACGCTTATAGGTGGGGTCTGGCTTGCGCCACAACTCCAGGTTGCGCTCTAGGCCAAATAAGGTGATAGCTTCCGAGCAGGTACTATCCGTTATCGTCTTGATCTCTAAGGTACGGAAATAGTTGCTGATCTTGTTTGGCAGGACAATACTGATATTGCACCCCTTGCTTTCCAGAAAATAGGCTAGCTTTTCGTGATAAACGCCTGTAGCCTCCATGACAAAATGAAGAGGACTATCCTCACAGGTATGGGTCTGTACCCATTCGTAAAGCTTTATCAAACCTTTATCCGAGTTTCGGAAATTACCATATTGGCACAGCTTTTTATCCAGATTGGAAAAGATCTTGCCAAAGCATACGACCAGTTCCTTACTACCGACGTCAATGCCAACGACCTGCTTGAGTGTTTTCATGTTAATTTTTTGATGTGAAACTGAAAAATCAATAGTGAAACTTCCCTTGGACTTGTCTCCTTATGGATATTCAAGCTGGACTGTAATTCCGCCTTACATTCTGTTCTGTCTTAGGAAGCGAAAAAGAGGAAGGCCATCTCTAAAAATCAGTATGCTAAAAAAGCTACTAAGACAGCCCTAGGCTCTCCCTCTTTTCACTAAATACAGCAAATCTATAAAACAAAAAATGTCTCCTACATTTGCTTGACACAAACATAGGAGACAG
>NZ_PEAZ01000116.1:0-1424 GCF_002734245.1 Sphingobacterium sp. 1.A.4 | reverse complement strand
AAATCCGAACTCCATAAAGAGCAGATGGCTTTCCAGCAAACCTATCATTACCGGAGCAAGTCTAAGGAAAGGTATAAGATCGAGGCAAAGAACAGTGAGCTCAAGAATGTCCATGGTTATGGAAGAGCAGATTCCTATGGCATCCAAAATATGGAAATGCAGGGTGCAATGGCCATCTTCACGGTAAACTTGAAAAGAATCCTGAAATTGATCTAAAAAGGAGGAATATTACCTCAAAATCAATGGATTTGAGATTCTGAAAGCCTAAATAGCCACTCATGGTCGATTAAACCTTCAATRAAACCATTAAAAAACAAATTTTCAGAAATCCTTAGAACAAAAATGACCGAGTAAGATAAATCTTGTACTCAGTCATTTCTTTAAATCTCATTAAAAAGTTGAGACTTTTTCAGTGCCCTCACTAATCCTTTGGTCCTTTTTCTTTCTACAATATTGATTTCCATCTCTTTAGCAGGTTCGTTTTTTGGCGTTTTATGTAGATTATAAAGGCTGAAAATACTGTTTGGTTCATTTCCCGAGAACCGGTAATTTTCATCCACTTTTATTTTTGAGACAAGAGGCATACTCCTTTCATTTTTGAAAATATAAAGGTAGGTGAGAGATATTGGATATTCTAATTTAGGTTCAGGGATAATGGTTGGAATTTTGCTTGCCGAAGCTTTAGTTTTTGGCTTTTTCACTTCAGGAGTCTTTGGAAACATGGTTTCCGAACCAATGGCGTATAAAAATTTCTTATTCAGCATAAAGACCTTTGGCAAATGCTGTTTTCGAATGACTAAAGGCATTTCTAACTTTTCACCCGTTTTTTGGCTATAGAGATAGAACTTCCCTTTATCTTCAACATTAGCATAATATTGATTTTCCAGAAATATGCTATTTGCGATAAATTCATCAAAGGTTTTCTGCACACCGGACTCTAAGTTGACCAATACATTTTTCTTTTCTTTCGTGTCAAAAAGGATCTGGTTTTCCAAGTCTTCACTACTGCGAATGAAATTGCCGGTGATAACCTGTGTCCCTGTTTTATCTGACAGACCATACTGGTCATTGTAACGGTATAAAAAGAATTTTTGCTGTGCAAAAAGCGGATCAAGCTGAATCCTTGGGGGGGAATACTAAAAATTTCTTAGTTTAGCATCTTTAAAACAGTTATCCCTTGCAAGAAGCCGAACGTAAATTACTATCCTTGTTGATGCCCGAAGGGCTTTTGGWATACTTTCAGATCATAGAAGTCGATCAGGTCGACAATCAGCTC
Organism: Sphingobacterium sp. 1.A.4; assembly: GCF_002734245.1. Taxonomy (NCBI): domain Bacteria; kingdom Pseudomonadati; phylum Bacteroidota; class Sphingobacteriia; order Sphingobacteriales; family Sphingobacteriaceae; genus Sphingobacterium; species Sphingobacterium sp. 1.A.4. Next base: position 148 of record NZ_PEAZ01000116.1, on the reverse strand, counting down.
CATATTTATTTAGATGAACTTAATATTGCTCCGACAGGCTATGAGAACAACAGGTTGGAGTCAAAGGGCTTCATGCCTTCCACCGAGATCTCGGACTTTCCCATTCGAGGCCAGAAAGTTACGCTACATATCCGTCGTCGTCGCTGGA
>NZ_PEAZ01000115.1:0-1457 GCF_002734245.1 Sphingobacterium sp. 1.A.4 | reverse complement strand
CAAAAGACAATCTACTTCGCAAAATCAACGATCTTATCGATTTCAGTTTTATACATGAGGAACTTTTGGAGAAGTATTGCCAGACCAATGGGCGTACAGCAGAGAGCCCCATCAAGATGTTCAAGTACCTTCTGTTAAAGACGATCTACACCGTTTCGGATGTTGATGTTGTTGAGCGTTCCAGATATGACATGTCCTTTAAATACTTTCTGGAAATGGCCCCTGAGGAGGATGTGATCAATCCAAGTTCGCTCACCAAATTCCGTAAGCTACGGTTAAAGGACATGGACCTATTGAACCTGTTGATCAATAAGACCGTAACGATCGCTCTTGAAAAGGGTATTATAAAATCAAGGTCCATCATCGTAGATGCCACACATACCCATTCCAGATCGAACCCATACACAGCACAGGAAGTGCTAAAGGAACGATCCAAGCTGTTGAGGAAAGCAATATATCAGATCGATGAGGACTACAAAGGGCGCCTACCACAAAAGAACGAGTCCAACGACCTGGACCAAGAGCTTGCCTATTGCAGGGAATTACAGAGAGTGCTGGATCAGGATCAATCTATCAGTGAAATACCGGCTGTAAAAGAGAAGTTGAACCTGTTGAAGGAAACCATCGAGGACACAAAGGAATACTATCTGCTCTCAAAAGATGGTGAAGCCAGGCTTGGACATAAATCAATGGACAGCAGTTTCTTTGGCTATAAAACACATCTGGCAATGACCGAGGAACGCATCATCACAGCAGCGGTCGTTACTACAGGCGAGAAAGGTGATGGTCCGGAACTGCCCCGATTATTGGAGATCAGCCAGCAGAATGGAATGGAAGTGGACACGATTATAGGCGATGCCGCATATTCTGGAAAGGACAATCTACGGCTGGCAAAAGAACAGAACATTGATATCATCGCTAAATTGAAACCGGCAGTCAGCCAGGGATCCAGGAAAGAAAGCGATCACTTTCACTACAATAAAGATGCGGGGATGTTTGTCTGTCCAGCTGGCCATCTAGCAATCCGGAAGGCCCGTCAGGGCAAAAAGAACATAGGTAAAAATCAAGCAGACACGTATTACTTCGATGTGGATAGATGTAAGGTTTGCCCTCTCAGGGAAGGATGTTATAAGGATGGGTCAAAAACAAAGACCTATTCGATAACCATTAAATCCGAACTCCATAAAGAGCAGATGGCTTTCCAGCAAACCTATCATTACCGGAGCAAGTCTAAGGAAAGGTATAAGATCGAGGCAAAGAACAGTGAGCTCAAGAATGTCCATGGTTATGGAAGAGCAGATTCCTATGGCATCCAAAATATGGAAATGCAGGGTGCAATGGCCATCTTCACGGTAAACTTGAAAAGAATCCTGAAATTGATCTAAAAAGGAGGAATATTACCTCAAAATCAATGGATTTGAGATTCTGAAAGCCTAAATAGCCACTCATGGTCGATT
>NZ_PEAZ01000114.1:0-2514 GCF_002734245.1 Sphingobacterium sp. 1.A.4 | reverse complement strand
ATGTTGCCAGTAGTGCTGCGGAGTCCATTAGAAATGTCCCGAACCGAATCCGCAGAGGATAAATGGCAGAATAGCATGCTCACAAAATGTGTCCAGCTGTTGATGCCCTTATGATGCTTGTCGGATTGGTATTGTTGAACCAATCTGCCAAAAATGTCTCGATCGATTAGACCCAAAATCTGGGAAAATACGTTTATATTTACCATGGCGATGGAGGTTTTTTTAGCGAAATAAATATAGCATTCCCTGCTATATAAATCCACCGCCATTTTTTCCATCGTTTAGGACGCTACTGTATTTATACAGCTAAATTTAACTGAAATATTTCTTTAGCAGTTAAATTTGTTTAAAAACATAAATAATAGATAAATCGCCATATTTTTTCATTTTTATAATCTGATTCAAATATCCCTTCAAAAATGGGTCTTATCTATTTTTGATTTAACGGATTTTTAGGCTTCGTTTTTTTATTGTGAAAGATGTTGTTTTTCAATTTAAAAAAACGACTTTTGCACAAAAGAATTTTTAGGCACCAATGTAGGATCATATAAATAGAGGAGGCGTATGGAAGAATTAGCAATGCTTGTTTCGCATGTCGAACAACTAATTGAACATGGTGATAGAGCCGAGCTTGCAGATTATTTGAATGAACTGAACATTTCAGATGTGGAGGAGCTGATTGATGAGCTCCCAGAGCACGGTCCATTGTTCCTCGAGATCTTAAGTATCAAACGTGCGGTAAACGTATTCCGGATTTTGGACTTCCCAACCCAAGAACGGATTTTCAAGAAATTACCAAATTTTAAAATCAGAGAACTTCTTAACGAATTGCCACCCGATGACCGGACTTCCTTTTTTAGTGAGTTGTCTGGTGATGTGGTGAAACGCCTGATCATTCTATTGACTCCGGAGGAGCGTAAGGAAGCCTTGTCTTTATTGGGGTATCCAGAAGATTCGGTTGGTCGTTTGATGACCCCGGATTACATCACGGTCAAAGAACATTGGACCATGCCACGGGTACTTGACCATATCCGTCGATATGGATCGGCATCCGAGACGATCGATGTACTTTATGTCATCGATTCTGAAGGAAAGTTGATAGACGATATTCGGATCAAGGATGTGCTGGTTGCCGAAGAAGATACCATTGTTGCGGATCTGATCGATAATCGGTTGATTTCCCTACATGCCTACGATCCGGCCGAAGAGGCGGTGACCATCTTCCGGATGAACAACCGCGTGGCATTGCCTGTTGTAGATGATAAGGACATCATGCTAGGGATCATCACGATCGATGATATCCTTTGGGTAGCCAATGAAGAGTATACGGAAGATATGCAACGTATCGGGGGTACTGAAGCCCTTGATGAGCCTTACTTGGATGTATCTATCTTCCACCTGGTAAAGAAACGCGCAGGCTGGCTTATTGTGCTCTTCCTAGGGCAGTTGTTGACCGCTGTGGTGTTAGGGTATTACGAAAGCAAATTCGTGCCTGTATTGATCCTTTTGATGCCGGTGATCATGTCCAGTGGGGGTAACTCCGGTTCACAGGCCTCGACCCTGATTATCCAAGCGATGGCGATGGGAGAGGTGACCCTTCGGGACTGGTGGATGGTCATGAAAAGAGAATTGCTCTCCGGTTTGCTTTTAGGGGTGATTCTTGGTGCGCTTGGATTTATGCGGATCGGGATGGAGGAAGCCTTTAGGCAATCCTATGGTGATATCTGGTATCTGATTGCTATTGCGATCAGTCTTTCGCTGGTGGCTGTGGTGCTTTGGGGTTCGGTTATCGGTTCCATGCTTCCTTTTATTTTGCGTAGGTTGGGAGCGGATCCGGCAAGTTCATCCGCACCATTTGTATCCACCATTGTCGATGTTACAGGTTTGATCATCTATTTTACCTTTGCAACGCTGGTGTTGAAAGATGTGCTCTTTTAATTCATTGGAGCGGATTTAAAATTATTCTGATTGGTTCTGAATAACTTGCGAAAAAACGCATAAAAATATTTGCACTTGTCGGTATATCTTCCGATAATTGCATCACCAAAACGAAAGGGACGGGAAATTCCTGAATAGCTCAGTTGGTTAGAGCATCTGACTGTTAATCAGAGGGTCGCTGGTTCGAGCCCAGCTTCAGGAGCAAAAAAGGCTATCGCGAGATAGCCTTTTTTTATTTTCGCTTCGGTGATAAAGTATAGTGAAAGGGTGGTGAAAGTGGATCAAGCTGAATCCTTGGGGGGAATACTAAAAATTTCTTAGTTTAGCATCTTTAAAACAGTTATCCCTTGCAAGAAGCCGAACGTAAATTACTATCCTTGTTGATGCCCGAAGGGCTTTTGGAATACTTTCAGATCATAGAAGTCGATCAGGTCGACAATCAGCTCCATATTTATTTAGATGAACTTAATATTGCTCCGACAGGCTATGAGAACAACAGGTTGGAGTCAAAGGGCTTCATGCCTTCCACCGAGATCTCGGACTTTCCCATTCGAGGCCAGAAAGTTACGCTACATA
>NZ_PEAZ01000113.1:0-2642 GCF_002734245.1 Sphingobacterium sp. 1.A.4 | reverse complement strand
GTCAGATGAAAAGCAACAACAGGTTTACCCGGTTCACAATGAAAGGACTGGATAAAGTCGCTGTGGAATTCGGTTTGATGGCCATTGCCCATAACCTCAGAAAATGGGCAAAAAAGTGGAAAGACAAAGCTTTTATCGGTAAACCAGGTGGCAAAAACTCCCTATTTGCGATAAATCAAGCCATCAACATGCTGAAAAGTACAAAACATCGACTTGCAGCCTAATATTGCTCATGAAATTATAATGGAGCTCCAGAAAGCTATAAAACAGAAGAAGGTGCCTTTTTAGACACCTTCTTCATATTTCCTTTTAATCTAAACTTATTTAGCGTCAGTAGCTAATTTGTTTAAGATTTCGTCATTTTTAGTGATTTGACTGTCTTTGGACATTTTGCTTTTTGAACCTAGTTCAATGTTGCGTCCTAATTTCAAAAACTGTACTTCAACACGTGCAACAGTTTTGTTTCTTCTATCTTTTCTTTTTAAACGTGTAACTCCCATTGTTAACAATATTTTTAATTTTCAAACGAGGTCGGAAGCGGATTCGAACCGCTGTAGGAGGTTTTGCAGACCTCAGCCTAGCCACTCGGCCATCCGACCCTTTACCTTAATAGGCATGCAAAAATAGGATTTACTTTTGAATATTAAAAGTCTTTTTTGCTTTTATCTGGTTTTATTCTTTTTCAAATCCATCTCCAAAAGAATTTTACCTGAATTTATCAGTGGAAAAACAATTTTTATTCAAATTAATTGACTGAATATTAAGTGATAAGAGTAAATGTTTTAACGTTAATTTGATTTTGGTCTAAACTTTGCAAGGATGTTGGTGTCAGTTGTTGAGCTGATTTAAAAATTGAAAAAACTATAAAGACTATGAAAAAATTATTACTATCATTCGGAGCTGTAGTATTGTTAGCAGCAGGTGCACAAGCACAAACAAGTTATGGTTTAAAAGCAGGTGTTAACTTAGGTAAATACAGCAACCAAACCGAAGAAGCAAAAGATTACCAAAAAAATAATGTTTCTTTCTATGTAACTGGTTTTGCAGATATCCCAGTAGCTCCTCAATTTTCTATCCAACCTGGAGTTTCCCTTCAAGGTAAAGGTGCTAAATATGAAGCGACTGGAGATAATGTAAGCGGAACTTCTTCAACTAATACCATGTCCGTTGAAATCCCAGTAAATGCAGTTTACTATATTCCTGCAGGTACAGGTAATGTGTTCTTAGGTGCTGGTCCATACGTTGGTTTCAACATCTCTGGTAAAACTAAAGCTGAAGGTGCATTAGGCGGTGTTGAAGGAAGTGTTGACAGGGATCTTAAATTCTCTGGTGATAACAAGGACATGAACTTGATCGATGCTGGTGTTAACTTCTTAGGTGGTTACAAATTCGGAAACGGATTGTTGATCAATGCAGGTTACGGATTAGGATTGTCTAATTTAAGTCCTAGCGATAATTCAGACAACAAATTCTCTAACCGCGTATTATCATTCGGTTTAGGTTTCCAATTCTAAGCATCTACGCATAGAAAAACAAAAGATTTTAGGAAATTATATCCTATCCTCTTAAAATATGAAAAGGTCGAGCATTAGCTCGGCCTTTTTTATATCTCTAAAGGTTGCATAAACACCTGTAAATCATTGGCTTGACTTTTGTTATTTTATCTATAACTAATAATTACACTTAACATCAATTATTATGAGAAAGTTATTTTTAATCACATTGGTCAGTTGTATTTCAACAGCAGCAATGGCACAAGTAAGTTATGGTTTAAAAGGAGGAGTTAACTTAGGTAAGTTTTCTGAGGCATTCTCAGATGAATTGAAAGATTATGAAAAAATGAATCCATCCTTCTATGTCACTGGATTTGCAGATATTCCCGTAGCACCGCAATTCTCCATTCAACCTGGTTTATCGCTACAGGGAAAAGGAGCGAAATATGAAGGTGAAGTGAATGGAACCTCTGGAAAAATTACGGTCAATATTATGTCCTTAGAGATTCCGGTTAATGCGGTTTATTATATCCCTGCAGGAACAGGAAATGTATTCCTTGGCGCAGGTCCATATGTAGGATATGCTTTAAGCGGCACCTACAAATCTGTTGTCAGTGGTAATGACGATGCATCTGTCGAAGAAGACATCGATTTCTCAGGAGATGATAAAGAAGCTAATGCATTTGAAGCGGGATTAAACTTTATGGGAGGCTACAAACTTTCCAACGGTTTTCTGATCAACGCAGGTTATGGCTTAGGATTAACGAAAATTGCAGCCGATGACGATGCTCCGAATTACAAAAATAGAGTGCTTTCCTTTGGTATAGGATTCCAATTTTAAATATAAAACAAAAGAGGCTGTCTCCTATGTTTGTGTCAAGCAAATGTAGGAGACATTTTTTGTTTTATAGATTTGCTGTATTTAGTGAAAAGAGGGAGAGCCTAGGGCTGTCTTAGTAGCTTTTTTAGCATACTGATTTTTAGAGATGGCCTTCCTCTTTTTCGCTTCCTAAGACAGAACAGAATGTAAGGCGGAATTACAGTCCAGCTTGAATATCCATAAGGAGACAAGTCCAAGGGAAGTTTCACTATTGATTTTTCAGTTTCACATCAAAAAATTAACATGAAAACACTCAAGCAGGTCGTTGG
>NZ_PEAZ01000112.1:0-2926 GCF_002734245.1 Sphingobacterium sp. 1.A.4 | reverse complement strand
GATCAAAAAAGAGAGAGGACAACAGTACTATCCGCATTGGAAAGCTTCGGGTTATTAGTACCACTCGGCTTTGGTCTCTCAACCTTTACACCTGTGGCCTATCAACGTCGTCATCTCCGACGGCCCTTATGAGGAAGTCTCATCTCGTGGCTAGTTTCGCACTTAGATGCTTTCAGCGCTTATCTATCCCGGACGTAGCTACCCTGCCGTACACCTGGCGGCATAACAGGTTCACCAGCGGTCCGTCCAACCCGGTCCTCTCGTACTAAGGTCAGATCCACTCAAACTTCCAGCGCCCACAACAGATAGGGACCGAACTGTCTCGCGACGTTCTGAACCCAGCTCGCGTGCCACTTTAATGGGCGAACAGCCCAACCCTTGGGACCTTCTCCAGCCCCAGGATGTGACGAGCCGACATCGAGGTGCCAAACCTCCCCGTCGATATGAGCTCTTGGGGGAGATCAGCCTGTTATCCCCAGAGTACCTTTTATCCTTTGAGCGATGGCCCTTCCATACAGAACCACCGGATCACTATGTCCGTCTTTCGACCCTGGTCGACTTGTAGGTCTCACAGTCAAGCAAGCTTATGCCATTGCACTCCWCGTACGGTTACCAAGCGTACTGAGCTTACCTTTGAAAGCCTCCGTTACCTTTTTGGAGGCGACCACCCCAGTCAAACTACCCACCAAACAATGTCCTCGCCTTGGGCGAGTTAGAAACCGGATACAGAAAGGGCGGTATTTCAAGGTCGTATCCACGGTTCCTGGCGAAACCGCTTCRAYTACTCCCGCCTATCCTACACATCCTGTACCCAATCTCAATGTTAAGCTATAGTGAAGGTTCATGGGGTCTTTCCGTCCCGTTGCGGGTAACCGGCGTCTTCACCGATACCACAATTTCACCGAGCTCATGGCTGAGACAGCGCCCAGATCGTTACACCATTCGTGCAGGTCGGAACTTACCCGACAAGGAATTTCGCTACCTTAGGACCGTTATAGTTACGGCCGCCGTTTACTGGGGCTTCGATTCAATGCTTCTCCTTGCGGATGACATCCCCTCTTAACCTTCCAGCACCGGGCAGGTGTCAGGCCTTATACTTCATCTTTCGATTTCGCAAAGCCATATGTTTTTGCTAAACAGTCGCCTGGGCCTTTTCACTGCGGCTTCTCCATCGCTGGAGGAAGCGCCCCTTCTCCCGAAGTTACAGGGCCATTTTGCCGAGTTCCTTAGCCATGATTCACTCGAGCACCTTAGGATCCTCTCCTCGACCACCTGTGTCGGTTTACGGTACGGGTGTTCCTTACCTGAAGCTTAGCGGGTTTTCTCGGAAGTCTGATTACCTGCACTATCTGCGCCCCCGGAGGTTTGCAGTACTATCGCGCTTCGGCTGTACCGGCGGATTTGCCTACCGGTCCAATACCTTTGCGCTTCAACGAGCTATTCCGTCAGCTCGCGGCAGTGTCACTACTCCGTCACCACATCGCAGTAARRAACAGTACGGGAATGTTGACCCGTTGTCCATCGGCTGCCTCCRTTCGGATGCGCCTTAGGTCCCGACTGACCCTGATCCGATTAGCGTTGATCAGGAAACCTTAGTCTTTCGGTGGGCGGGTTTCCCACCCGCCTTATCGTTACTTATGCCTACATTTGCTTTTCCATAAGGTCCACCGACAGTCACCTGCCGGATTCGCCCCCTATGGAATGCTCCCCTACCAGTGCARMWTCAKYTGCAATCCATAGCTTCGGTACCGTTCTTGATGCCCGTTTATTATCCACGCCCGGCCGCTCGACTAGTGAGCTGTTACGCACTCTTTAAATGAATGGCTGCTTCCAAGCCAACATCCTAGCTGTCTGGGCAACCGGACCTCGTTAGTTCAACTTAGAACGGATTTGGGGACCTTAGCTGATGGTCTGGGTTCTTTCCCTCTCGGCCTTGGACCTTAGCACCCAAAGCCTCACTGCCGGCCATATCTAGCAGCATTCGGAGTTCGTCTGGATTTGGTAGGATTTGACTCCCCCGCACCCAATCGGTAGCTCTACCTCTGCTAGACTCATATGCCGACGCTGTTCCTAAAAACATTTCGGGGAGTACGAGCTATTTCCCAGTTTGATTGGCCTTTCACCCCTACCCTCAGGTCATCCGGAAACTTTTCAACGTTTATCGGTTCGGTCCTCCAGTACGTGTTACCGCACCTTCAACCTGCCCAAGGGTAGATCACAAGGTTTCGCGTCTACCTCATCCGACTSTRCGCCCTGTTCAGACTCGCTTTCGCTTCGGCTCCTCGACTTAATCGATTAACCTTGCCGGACAAGAGTAACTCGTAGGCTCATTATGCAAAAGGCACGCCGTCACGGAATCGCTCCGCTCCGACCGCTTGTAAGCACACGGTTTCAGGTTCTTTTCACTCCCCTGTTCGGGGTTCTTTTCATCTTTCCCTCACGGTACTGGTCCACTATCGGTCTCTCAGGAGTATTTAGCCTTGCCAGATGGTGCTGGCGGATTCCCACAGGATTTCTCCGGTCCCGCGGTACTCAGGATACCACTATGCCTGTATTCTTTGCCTGTACGGGGCTCTCACCCTTATCGCGCAGTTTCCCACCTGCTTCCAGTTCATAGCACAGTACAATSTCGTGGTCCTACAACCCCATATCTGCCGTAACAGGTATGGTTTGGGCTCTTTCCCGTTCGCTCGCCACTACTTGGGAAATCATTGTTATTTTCTCCTCCTACGCTTACTTAGATGTTTCAGTTCGGCGCGTTCGCTTCATTTGATGGCATGTCTTCAACATGCCGGGTTGCCCCATTCGGAGATCCACGGATCGATTCGCATTTGCCGATCCCCGTGGCTTATCGCAGCTTATCACGTCCTTCATCGCCTCTGAGAGCCTAGACATCCCCCGTGTGCCCTTGTTTACTTTCTTCACG
>NZ_PEAZ01000111.1:0-3006 GCF_002734245.1 Sphingobacterium sp. 1.A.4 | reverse complement strand
ATTTTTTCAATTATGCGAATATAAAGCTGGATACACCCATGAGAAACAACCAAAAAAATTATCAAAAACAAAAATATATTTTCAGAAAATCCAGAAAAAGAATTGAGACTTTATTCTCTCAACTTTGCGACCAATTTAAAATCAGAAACAATTACGCAAAATCTTTTAACGGTTTTAAAATAAGGGTATTGAGCAAAATAACAGCATTAACTTTCATTCAGTTTGTCAATGTTTTTCTATTTAACAGGAAAATGAACAATATAAAAATTGCATTGATTTAATAATGCACTACGAGTTAATTATTGTTCTGCCGGAGTTCTAATTTCAAAAACAGTAAAATAAGCCGTGGCGGGATATTTGATATTTTCACCTCAAGCCGCTTGAGTATTACAGCTTCGCCTAAACGTACTGAATATTACAGCAATTCAAAAAATACTTTTAGCAATAATAAATTTACGTTCTCTATGGATCAATATCTGATTATTTTAGTAATACTCGGCGCTGCCATTTTCAGTGTGGCATGGATGCCCAAAATTTCAAAAAAAACTGGCATCTCGTACTCTATTTTTTATGTAGCAACAGGGTTTGCCCTTTATCTACTGGCTCCCGATCTTCTGCCAAACCCAATGCCTCAAAAAAATGAAAATCTGACGCTTCATTTAACCGAGTTGATTGTTATTATTTCGCTTATGGGTACTGGGATCAAGATCGACCGAAAATTTTCTTTTAAAACCTGGTCTTCCCCGTTGAAACTTGTAAGTTTTACCATGTTATTGTGTATTGGTGCAGCAGCGGTAATGGGCTATTATTTTTTAGGTTTCAGTCTTGCTTCAGCAGTACTTCTTGGTGCTGTTCTTGCTCCGACGGATCCTGTCCTCGCATCGGATGTACAGGTGGGACCTCCAAATGAGGGAATGAAATCAGAGACCAAATTTGCGCTCACGTCAGAGGCTGGACTCAATGACGGAGTCGCTTTCCCATTTACCTGGCTTGCCATTACTATTGGTCTTATGTTCACAGGCAAAGAAAGCAGCTTTTTAGATTGGTTTGCTCTTGATGTTATCTACCGAATAGTTGCCGGTATTGTGATCGGATTTCTATCAGGCAAAGGTTTTGGCATTTTGTTATTCAGAGTGTCCAAAAAATATGAGATCCTAAGAACCAGAGATGGTCTGGTGGCAGTTGCTGCTACTTTACTAGTGTATGGTATAACAGAAATTGTTCATGGTTATGGATTTATTGCAGTTTTTATCTGTGCAATCACACTAAGGCATTTTGAGAAAGATCACCAGTATCACGATACACTTCATTCTTTCACCGATCAGATAGAAAGGCTGCTAGTCTGCCTGCTACTGATTATTTTCGGAGGAGCATTAGCAATGGGTATTCTAGAACCCATAACTTTGAAAATGGTTGTGTTTTCGGTAACTTTCCTGCTAATAGTAAGACCTGTCTTTGGATGGCTGGCATTGAGTTCCTCAAAAATGAAAAACAAAGAAAGGCTGGCGATCGGATTTTTTGGCATCCGTGGGATGGGTTCGATATTCTATCTTGCATTTGCTTTCAGCAAATATAATTTTGAACATCAGGATGAATTGTGGGCTGCTGTTTCTTTAACGATCCTCTTTTCAATTTTGATTCATGGCCTTACGGCGACGCGTGTCATGGAATATCTTAAAAGAGAAGCATAGGATCAGTAATACAGGGTTCTACAGAAAAAAACCTCACATTTTAAGAAAATATATTGTTCCTGACCGCAGTAACGTATCCTTAGCGTATTGATGGCCTTGAATTCAATTATAATGATTTTGAATCTACATAATAAATTCTCTGTAATACTAAATGATATATTAGCGCACCTGAAAAGTAGCAGATAATATCTATAAAATCAGCTGTATATCTTGCTGATAGTAACGGACATATAATTTCAAATACAATGGTCAGATTAAGTGCAGCTCCCAGCAAAAACTTCAGATCCGGTCTCCAATCCGGATAATAGGTGAGCTTCATGATTTTCATTATCGTATAACTGAACATAGGGACACTATATAGATCAGTCAAATGATCATTGATTAGAGGTATGAGTATTCCATTCCTTCTCAAAAATGCGATAATTCCCCAAATGATAAGCCCTCCAATAAACCAATATGAAATATTTAATTCTTTAAACATGCATTGCGCCTAAGATGATGCTCAACCCGTAGTGCATTATAAAAAAGGTTACTCATAATACGAAAATTTCGTATATTGTATTGACTACCAATCTAATACGTTATGAATAACCTAGATGCAATTTACGATTTTATTTTAAAGGAATTAAGAAAATTAACCATCAAAGAAAATTTTTATTTCAAACCAATTAAACCAAAATTATCTGATTTAGAACTCATTGCAATAAATATTTCTGCAGAATATTTATCGATAGATTCAGAATATCAGTTGTTTAGATACCTCTCTAATTCAAAACTAAAGGGAATGATTGAGAGAAGTGTGTTTAATCGCAGAAAAAGAAAGCTTTTCTTACACTTGGAAAATATTAGAAAACTTATGGTTGCTAAATTTAATGAGATGGAAACCACTTTTATTGTAGATTCGATGCCTTTAGAAATCTGCAAAAACGCAAGAGCGAACCGCTCTAAAATTTGTAAGGAAAATGAATTTTCGTTTCCCAGCAAAGGTTATTGCGCTTCTCAATCGAGTTATTATTATGGTTACAAATTACATGCAGTTTGTTCTGTTTCCGGAGTTTTCCAAAGTTTTGATATTTCTACAGCAAGCATTCATGATATTCATTTTTTGCAAGATATCAAGCATCAAATGAACAATTGTACGTTGATTGGAGACAGGGGTTATTTATCCACCCAAGTGCAAACAGATTTTTTCAATTATGCGAATATAAAGCTGGATACACCCATGAGAAACAACCAAAAAAATTATCAAAAACAAAAATATATTTTCAGAAAATCCAGAAAAAGAATTGAGACTTTATTCTCTCAACTTTGCGAC
>NZ_PEAZ01000110.1:0-4125 GCF_002734245.1 Sphingobacterium sp. 1.A.4 | reverse complement strand
AGGCCGATGCAAAACGGTTACATTGAACGTTTCAACCGCACATTTCGGGAAAGTATCCTGGATGCCTACCTCTTTGAAGATACACAGCAAGTACAGATACTTGCAGAAGAATGGATTCAGGATTACAACTACAAAAGACCACATGAGTCATTGGGAGGAAAGACACCAATGGAATACGATGCCCTGCCGGCGGCATGTTATCAATAGGTCAACTTTAAAAAAGATTGACCTATTGATAACAACTATTTTTAAATTTGAAAACTCGCCTGGATGCCAGTCCGAAAATAGGGAGGGTTACAGTATTTTTCGGCATAATAGACACCTTTTTCATAAGCCTCCATCGCCAAATCCTTCTTTCCCATACGGTTGTACAGGTTCATTTTAACCTTATAAATATTTGGGAGATGCCTTGGGCTTTCCTTTTCCAGTAACAGGATGCAATAAACAAAATACTTTTCTGCCGCTTCATAATTCCCCTTTTCCATTTCCAGATGACCAAGGATAGATTCGTAGAAGACCCTTGTTTCACCTTTTATATACTGAAGCTTTTCAGCTGTAAACCAGGGAAGCAACTTTTGGAATTCCTGCTTCTGCTTGAGGTCAAAATGGATGAACAGTTTTTCCATCAAAACCTGACTTTCAACCTCAGCAGCTTTATTGGATTTTTTCCCTTCCAACATAGCCCTATCAAGGTTATTCAGCGCTTCGGTATGATTATATAAGCGTTTATATGTCCTTGCCTTTAACACATAGGCGTAGTACTTATCAAAGGCGGATTGCTTAGGATCACGGGTTATTTTATCTAACAAAATAATGGATTCATCAGGCTTTTTGACATCATTCAAGCTGTCTATCTTCTTCAAAAGATGGCCTTGATCAATAGGATTACCAAAAGAAAGTAAACTGCAGCAAAAGCTAAGTAAAAAGCCTATAAGAATACGCAAATACATGTTAACAATGGTTGGTCGAAAATTCAATGAAAGGCAAAATTACGTAATCGCCTTGGTTATTTTATTGCAATTCAATAAAAATATTTCTTTAATTTCTTCAGATTGTAAATCGTTGAATTTCTTGCCCTAGGATAAGTTTATTCTCTGGCTAAGCCTGTAATTTAGATTGATAATTTTTTACCGAAGGTCTGGGATATATTTACTTTATAGTGCAAAATATTGATGATATAAAATCCTGATAGTTAATATATCCTAATGTTAATACTTCATGAGGTTAGAACAGCTTGAGGCTGGAACATCCTGAGGCAATATCATCCTGAGGCAAAAATATCCTGAGAATAAAACATCATGAGGTTTAAACTTCCTCAGGCAGAAAAACGCTCTAACTAAAAATTCTTCATTTTAAAATAATAACGATGAGAAAGTTAATCTTCTTTATGCATACAAGCCTAGACGGCTACATTTCTATGCAGAATGGCGACCTAAGCTGGGCGAAGCTCGATGAGGGGATATCCAACTGGGTCTATGAGATGACACAACGGTCAGACATAGCCATGTATGGGCGAGTAACCTATGAAATGATGCAAGCTTATTGGCCAGATGCCGGCAAAAAGACCGATGCTTCCGAGCATGATAAACAACATAGTGCATGGTATAACCAAGTGGACAAGGTGGTTATTTCAAGGACACTAGATGGCACTGACCTTTCTCATACCACCGTTATGGGGCACAATCTAAAACAAGAGATCAATGAATTAAAAGAAGCAGGAGGGAAGGATATCCTGATTTTCGGAAGCCCTGGAGCATCCTTGAGCCTATTGGAATTGGGATTGATCGATGAGTTTTACTTCCTGGTCAACCCCATTATCCTTGGACATGGCATTCCGTTCCTACAAAAACTTCCAAAAACGTTGAATCTGCATCTTCTAGAATCCCAGATTTTCCCTTCAGAAGTTGTTCTTCTACATTATGCGGTCAAAAAGCAAGCTTAATTCTTTTTCAAAGCCGGAGCTTCCGCATTAACTTCGGCTTTCCAGGCATCCAATTCAGCCTTTAATTTGCTGGTAATTTTTGGTTGCTTCTCCACTAGATTGTTTGTCTCTGAAGGATCCTTTTTGAGGTCATACAACTCGATCCTATTATCCTTATAGAACTCCAATAACTTATAATCCCCAGCTCGTACAGCCGATGCAAGATTATTTTGCAACTTTGCGGTCTCTGAAGGATAATGCCAATATAAATTCCTGTCTTTAAGCTTTTTACTGGCTAATATGGGAACTAAAGATACACCATCTAATGGTTGTTTTTTAAGCTGATTTCTAACCAATTGTTTTCTGGTTTCAGTTGTGCCTTTTGTTTTTCCCCTCATGGCCTTGTCTCCATAACTTCCTGTAGCCACATCCAAAAAGGTTGGATAGAAATCATAAGAACTGACCGGGGTTTGCTCCACCGATCCAGCCTGAATTACCTTTGGCCATCGCATGATCAAAGGAACTCGGATTCCGCCTTCATACAACCACATCTTACTTCCTCTTAAATCGCCATTATTTGCACCTTTCCCAGCACCGCCATTATCCGAAAAGAATACAAGCAGGGTGTTCTCGGCCAAACCCTGTTCTTCCAGTGATTTCATGATCCTTCCGATGCCCGAATCGATGCTCTCCAACATCGCCGCCAAATAGGGATTGTCTTTATGCGGACCATTATGATTCTGCCCGAACAATTCCTCACTCTTTCCTTCGCCATATTTTGCGTCGTATTTTGCTCTGTATTTTTTCACTAGATCTTCAGGTGCTTCCATCGCGGTATGAACGCTGTAATAGCTGAGGTAAAGAAAAAAAGGCTTATTCTTGTTCCGTTCGATGAATTTGATAGCTTCGGTATTCTGCCTATCCGTTAGGTACTCATTTTCTGCTCCTGTGGTATAAGAAGCTACTTTATCGTACGGAAAAAAGTAATCACCATTAGCTATATAGGAAGTTTCTGAACCGATAACCTCATCAAATCCATGGGCTTCAGGCCCTCCCTTGGAATTCTTGAAATGGGTTTCCAGATGCCATTTGCCAATCAATCCCGTATGATAACCCAATTCCGATAAGGCTTCATTCAAGGTAACATGATCCTCTGGTTTCAAGTACTTTTTGGTTTTTGGTCCTTCAGGAAGAAAATCCGTGATTCCTACTCGCGCGGGGTATTGCCCGGTCATTAAGCTTGCTCGCGTTGGCGAGCAATTGGGAGCTGCAGCATATGCCTGCTGAAACTGTATTCCTTGGGAAGCTAAGCGGTTCAGGTTTGGAGTTTCGTTGAAGGTGCTGTTGTAGGTGTTCAGTTCGCCCCAGCCGAGGTCATCGGCCATGATGAAGATGATGTTTGGTTGTTGTTGTTGAGCGATAGCATGTGGGCTAATAAGACAATATAGGGTAGTTAGAAATATAGAAATGGAGAGATATGATTTATGGAGATTGAAAGAAAGGAAATAGGGTAGTTGTTTAGTGAGGTGCATAGGGGTAGGATTGAGGTTTAAGTATTATATGGTTGTCATTCAACAAGTATGTTAAATGATAATCTTAAACAAATGTGTTGAATAAATATTTTAAACAAATATATTAATCAGATGAATTAAAACCTAACCTTTTATTTGTGATAGTCTTTGCCCGTTATCGAAAGGAGAGTATCTCGTCATTGTTAGGAAACTTATCCCGTCATTGCTAGGAACTTAACCGTCGTTGCTAGGAAACTTTATCGTCATTGCGAGGAGGCACGACGAAGCAATCTTCCCGCATGTCATGCTGAGCGAAGTCGAAGCATCTACATTTTGGCAAACATAAAGATGCTTCGGCCAGATCCTTCGACGTTGCTCAGGATGACATGGCCTGAAAGATTGCTTCGTTCCTCGCAATGATTGTTATGATTAAACCAACTATTTTTTTACTTTTTTCCTTCAATAGTTTTCCTATCCAAAAAGTTATTTCCAAAAAATTTTTAGAGCTTGATGGCTCAAAATTTTTCAGAATAACTTTTTAGCCCACTTGGCCGATATTTCTTTTTCCCGGGTCTGGTCTTTTCTAGATCTGCGCCTTATTCCTGTCMATATATTTTGACCTATCCCTGATGACTGCGGCAATCCTGAGCGCCAGTTTGTTCTTTATTGCATTCAGTATGCTCATACTGTGCT
>NZ_PEAZ01000109.1:0-4743 GCF_002734245.1 Sphingobacterium sp. 1.A.4 | reverse complement strand
TTGCACAGGGACTCCTACAGAGCAAGAAAATAGCGATCGGGGAATTCGGACGACGGCTTCGGGCCAGAAAAGGGCCTATGATCGCCATCAAGGCCATGGCCAACAAATTGGCAGCACAGTATTGGCGACTGATGGTAAAGGGGACTACCTATGTGGAACAAGGGGTGCAGACCTATGAAACACAATTGAAAAAGCAGAAGGAAAAGTACCTAAACAGGTTGGCACTGGAGTTCGATATGAAATTAGATAAGATACATTGACCTGATTAACAATAGGTTATACAACATGTCATTGGTAGCGTAGTTTGCTTGTCATCCTGAGCGTAGTCGAAGGATCTGTTCGTATCCTTTTATCCATACGTACAGATGTTTCGACTACGCTCAACATGACATGCTACGCTCAACATAACAACCTATGCTCAACATGACAAGCTAAGCTCAACATCACAACCTATGCCCAACATGACATGCTGCACCCAACATAATCCAATACCTACTCCCTTCTCAAAGCCTCCAACGGCGATCTATTCAATACCGAAAGGCTATTGATCAACCCCACCAAAACCGTTAAAAAAGTCACCAAAAAGATCAGCAACAAACTAAATCCTATCGGAGGAACAAAACCAGATTCAAAAACAAATACCGCCAATAGATTACTAGCAATCAATGCAATAACAATCCCGGTTATTGCAGCCAACAACCCCAAAAACAAATATTCTGAAATCGTAATCCAATAAATCTGCTTCCGACTAGCCCCTAAGGTCCTCAACAATACATTCTCCCGAATTCGCTGAAATTTACTGATCCTCACTGATGCAATCAACACCACAATACCCGTCAGAATACTAAAACCTCCAATAAATTGGATGATAAAACCTATCTTCTCCAAGATTTCATTCAAGATATCCAGCACCGCATTCATATCCAAAACCGAAACGTTCGGAAACCTGCTTACCACTTTCTGTTGAAAGGCCACCGATTGGGCATCACCTTCCACCTTGGTCATCATCAGGAAAAATTGAGGTGCTTGATCAATAGATCCCTTTGCAAAAACAACCCTAAAATTCGATTGGAACCTATTCCAATCCACTTGTCTGATACTACTCACCTTTGCCGGAATCCTTACCCCCTGCACATTAAATACCATTACATCCCCTACTTTAGCCTTAATATTTCCAGCATAACTCTCATCTAAGGAAACGGAAGCGGTATCCGTTGGGGCTACATGACCTATCCATTTACCTTCCATTACTTTTTCCGAGCGGGAAAGACTATCCCGATAAGTTGCCCTAATTTCTCCTCGAAATGCCCGCCTAGATTGATCAATGGTTGAATCTGCTACCACGTCCTTCAAGGTGATGCCGTTCATACTTTCCAATTGCATGGTTACAATAGGAACATTCTCCATGATATTATAGCCTTCTTCTTTTGCCAACAATACCAAAGAATCCCTTTGGGATGGTTGGATATCGAAAAGGAGCATATTCGCCTGGTTTTCTTCGGCAGACATTTCCACCCGTTTGATCAGCATATCCTGAACAAAAAACAAGGTTGCAATCAATGCCGTACCTAAGCCAATAGAAACTAAGAGAATTACTGTTTGATTATTGGGTCTATACAAGTTGGAAAGCCCTTGTCGCCAAACATAAGGCCATCCTTTTGGAAAAAACTTCCTAATGAGGTAAGTGAATCCTTTGGCAACGCCATATAATAAAGCAAATACGACCGAAATCCCTAAGGTAAAAATGAAAGTCTGCTTCCAATCATCCATTTGCATCCGTGCAAAAATCAAGATAAATCCGATGATCAATAGGTAAATCAGGTATTTCCAAGGATCGTTCTTTGCCTGGCCAGCAGCATCGCTCATGCGCAAAGAGTTCAATGGCGATACTTGTCGTACGGATAATAAGGGCAATAAAGCAAATAATACCGCGATAACCAGTCCTAAGAGTACGCCTTGAAGAATAGCCGACCAAGACACTTGTGTGGAAAGTGCAACTGGAAGCACATCCTGAAGTACCAATGGAATCAGGTATTGAACTAGCGCACCTAAAATGGCTCCGATAAAACCTCCGATCAATCCAATACCTGCAAACTGAATCAAAAAAATAAAGAATGCTTGCTTCGCTTTGGCGCCCATGCATCGTAGGATGGCCACGGAAACCAGCTTTTCTCGAACATAGATCTGCACAGAACTGGATACTCCAATACAACCTAATAACAAAGCGACAAAGCCAACCAGTTCCATAAAGTTTGCCATATCGGCAAAGGATCGGCCTGTATTTTCCTTGGTACTCTGAACCGTTGATCCCCTTAATTGCAATAAGGTCAATTTATCTTTCCATTCTTCCAGTTTTTTATCCGTTTCAAAGGATTTTGGAAGCTTAAAATAATAATGGTACTCGATCCGGCTCCCAAGCTGTTGTAATCCAGACTCCGCCAATTGATCCAACGGAACAAAAACACTCGGCGCCATACTTCCTGCAATAGCGGTCTGTCCAGGTTGCGACAGTAAACTACCCAGTACAGGATATTTCGATTTTCCCAACTGCACCGTATCCCCGACTGCTGCCTGGAATTGGATCATCACCGCATTTTCTATAAAAACACCGTTTTCACTTCCAAACGATGAATAGGCTTTGGAAGGTTTGGTGAGTATTTCTCCATAAAAAGGAAACTTCCCATCAATCGCACGTACCTGAACAAACCTCGACCCACCAACCTTCGGAAACTGGATCATGGTCATAAAACGTTCTTCCTTGGCGTATCCATCGCTCAACGCTTGTAGGGAATCGATGAACTTCATCGCCTCATCCGTTGGCTTTCTTCTACTTTCCAATTCCAGATCGGCACCAATTAATTGAGCTGCTTGGTCATCAATGTCCATCTTCAGGTTTTCATTGAAGGAATTCATGGCCACTAGCGAGGCTATGCCTAAAATAATGGATGAAATAAATAAGAATAATCGGCTTCGGTTCTTGCGACTATCCCGCCAGGCCATTAAAAAGATCCACCGCCAATTCATGCAATCTTCCCTCCTTTAATCGGAATGATTTGTTGTGTCTTTGCGGCCAGATCCAGATCGTGGGTTACTATGATTAAGGTAGTTCCTGATTCCCGATTCAGTTCAAAGAGCATTTCTTCAATACTTTGACTGGTTTCGGCATCTAAATTACCTGTTGGTTCATCGGCAAATAAAATCTTGGGTTTGTTAGCGAATGCTCGGGCAATGGAAACCCGCTGTTGTTCGCCTCCTGATAACTGGGAAGGATAATGATCGGCACGATGACCTAATCCTACCCGTTGAAGAAGTGCTAGTGCATCGCGCTCATTGGGCTTTAAACCCCTTAATTCCAAAGGCACCAGCACATTTTCCAATGCAGTCAATGTAGGCAGAAGTTGGAAGTTCTGAAACACAAATCCTACATGTTCATTCCTTACAGCAGCCAATTGATCTTCATTCAGACCCGTCAATTGAATTCCATTGAGGGTTATAGTGCCTTCACTGGGTTGGTCCAATCCGGCACATAGTCCTAGTAAGGTGGTCTTACCACTTCCTGAAGGACCGACGATGGATACCGTTGAACCTTCTTCAATTTCAAAACTGACATCTTTTAGCACTGGGATTTCGGATGTACCTAACACAAAATGTTTAGACACCTGGTTTATCTGTAGAATCTTTGTTGACATATTTAATAAAAATAAAGCATTTTTTAAATAAATTAGAAGAATGAAAAAGTTCCCGATCACATTTACCATTTGTTTGACATTCATATTATTTATAGCCTGTGGAAATCCTCAAAAAAAGGATACAACGATAGTTTCTTCTGATTCTGTAAGCCAAGTAGATAGTGTTCAAGATAGTGTAAAAACCATTGTATTTTTTGGGAATAGCCTAACGGCGGGCTATGGATTGGAAAGTACCGACCTGGCATTTCCAAACTTGATTCAAAAGAAGATTGATTCCTTGGGATTAGGATATAGGGCAGTGAATGCAGGATTGAGTGGTGAAACAAGTGCGGGAGGAAAAGATAGGATTGATTGGTTGTTGAAAGAACCTATTGACGTTTTTGTGTTGGAATTGGGTGCTAATGATGGTTTGAGGGGTATTCCGCCGGAAAGTACCTATAAAAATTTAGGGGAGATTGTGGATAAGGTTCGAAAAGTGAATCCTGATTGTAAGTTTATATTAGCGGGGATGATGGTCCCTCCGAGTATGGGTGATACTTATTTTGAGGAGTTTAAGGGGATTTTTCCGAAGTTGGCGAAGGAGAAGGATATGACGCTGGTTCCATTTTTATTGGAAGGAGTAGCTGGTATACAAAAGTTGAATCAGAAGGATGCCATTCATCCAACTGCTGAAGGGCAGTTTATTTTAGCGGATAATGTCTGGGCGCATTTAAAGGATTTGTTGTAAATATCGTCATTGCGAAAGGTTTTCCGTCCTTTAGATTTGTATAATAATAGAAAGGGTTAATTGTTTAAGTTAGCCTTTTAGAAAGATTACCTAAAACGGTAGCGGCAAATTCTCTTTCCGTGAAGGTTTTTATACCTAGGCAATGATCAAATCCTCTACCGTTTTTTCCCTTAGTGACCAGATAACAATTAGGGCAATACCCATTATTAAGGACTAGGATCGATGGGGTAAAAACTAGGTAATCTGTACAAAACTATAAAAAACAGATCACATGGCAAACAATCCCCACTCTTTCATTGGCATCGACGTTTCAAAGGACCATTTCGA